>JADLCA010000494.1 GCA_020847495.1 Candidatus Hydrogenedentota bacterium
AGCCACTTGATACCTACGCGGGCTTTCAGCTACTTGGCAGCAACGGCAGGCGCACGTGCAAGAATCTGGATGGCAAGTCCCTGACCCCCATGGCCTGGATGCTGGAGTGCTTCCTTTATCCTGAGAGAGCCAGTCAGTATAAGACTTTCCTCATTGAAAATCCGGACGTGCTGTCCTTCTTAGGCATGCAGGCCCTTAAAGACCGTGACCGTTACTCGTACAGTGACCTGGAGCCACACCGCGTCGCGCTGTTTCAGATGGCGTCGCAATTCTCGGGCATGCCCGACAAGTCGCGTTCACCTGCCCAGAACCAACTCATCAACCTTGCACATAACATACGCCAGTTTCAGGAACTAACCTCGTTTCTGCACTTCGCGCGACATCCTCTTGCCGTAGGTCACAACGCCGCCCTGCGCGCGGTGTTCGGGGGCAAGGATAGCGTTCGAGGGAGTGATATGCTGAGCGCGGCGGATGGTCTGAAGGCGGAATACACGCGCCTCAATTCGGCGTCCGCCCAAGGTTCCGAGGATACGGCGAAGGCCGACTTGCAGCAGTTTCAGACGCTCATCAAAGAAATGGACAGCGCTGTCTCAAGTTCCACGGCCTTGACTATCATTCCACCCGCCCGCCCAGAGGACAAGGAGTGGATGTCGCCAGCGGCGCTCGCGGCCGAGGTGTTTTCCTCTGGTGAGTCTTATGCTCCACAAATCGAGATCATCCGCGCGTTGGAAGCTCTTGTCGATCACACTGACGACTCGACGGCCTTTTCACAGAGCGCCGTGGCGCTGAATCAGTCGATCGTCAACTTGGCGCGCGAGCGCGGCGAATATGACAAGGTGCCCATGGAGTTGACCTACTACCGGGCAGACTTCTTTTGGAATAGCCTGTACCTCTATATCCTCAGCTTCTTGCTGGTCGCGTTCCTCTGGTTGCGCCCGAAGAGCCGTGTCCTCAACATCGCGACCCTGATCGCAGTGTCCATCCCGACGCTGCTGCTTGTCGCGGGCATCACGATGCGCTGCATTATTCGCTCCCGCCCGCCGGTCACCACCTTGTACGAAACGATCCTGTTCATCACTGCCGTGGCTGTGGTCGTGGCGCTGGTGATCGAGTTCATGTACCGCCAGCGGATCGCGCTGTCGCTCGCGGCGTTCCTGGGCGCGCTCGGCTGCTTCCTCGCCAACAAATACGAGGTGATCGAGGGTACCGACACGATGCCGAGCATGATCGCCGTGCTCGACACGAACTTCTGGCTGTCCACACATGTCACGACCGTGACCATGGGTTACGCGGCGGGACTGCTCGCGTCCGCCATCGCCCACGTGTACATACTCTCGTACGCGTTCGGATTGCGCCGAAAGGACCCCGTGTTCTTCCGGAATCTCGCGGGCATGACTTACGGCGTGTTGTGCTTTGGACTCCTGTTCGCGACGGTCGGCACGGTGCTGGGCGGCATCTGGGCGAACTATAGCTGGGGCCGGTTCTGGGGCTGGGACCCCAAGGAGAACGGGGCGCTCATGATCGTACTGTGGATGCTCATCGTGTTGCACGCGCGCATCGCACGGTACATCAGCGACTTCGGTATCGTAATGGGCGCCGTGTGCTGTGGAATGATCGTCGCCTTTTCGTGGTTCGGCGTAAACCTCCTCGGCGTCGGCCTGCACAGCTACGGGTTCACGAGCGGCATCGCCAAGGCCCTGACGACCTTCTACGCCATCGAGGTCCTTGTGCTGTTCCTCGGCGGTGTTGCCTGGGTGTGGCGTCCCGTGCCCGCAGAGACTTCCGGCGAGGAAGGCAAAACCAAACCGTCGCGCAAGAAGCTTGCGTCCTCGCGCGCATAGCAGAAAGTGGCAACACGCCCTCAAATCAGATTATTTCTGAGGCCTAGATAAAGCCCAGGAAGAAGGAGCCGAAGTCCAGTCCCAAGAACAGCAATTGCAGGAAGACCCCGGCAAAACTGCTGACGAAGTTCAGGACCGGTTCAAGGATTTGCAGTACATACAAAAGGGTTGCGGGATCGAAGTTCTGCATGGCTGGTGTGTCCTCCATCTCCGCGCCCAGGAAGCCCGTGCCCCCACACGCCGCGGTCAATACGCCCCAATACCCCGCCATGGTACCTCAAATCGGCCGCCAGCGCAAAACGAAACCTCTCACATGCACCGATTGGGGGCTGGGTAGGAACCATGTCAGGAATTCTCTCTCAGGCCTGGCGGAGTAAGGGGTCGTTCACAGCTTCCATGCGCTCCCGAATCTTCCGCTCCAGCCACGCGCGCGCACTCTGCGCGCCGGGGTCACCGGCCAGGTTCTTTGACTCTCCAGGATCAACCTCCAAGTGATACAGTTCGTCGCGATCCGGCTCTCCAACGAAGCGGACCAGCTTCCACTCCGGAGTCCGGTACATTCGCATATGGGGCTGAGCGTAGTGGTGCTGGCTGTACTCTCCGTAGAGGTCGTTGTCCCAATCGATGCTGCTTCCCCGGAGCAGCGGCGTGAAGTCGCGCCCGCGAACCTTGAGGGACTTGGGCGTCTCGAGTCCCGCCATGGACAGGAGGGATGGGAACCAGTCCAGGTTGCTGACCGTCTCGGTGATGGTGGCACCTGGCTTCACGGCGCCCGGCCAGCGAATTCCCGTGGGCACGCCCAGCGACGTATCAAACATGTTTGAGCGTAAGGCCTTTGGGTCGTCGCCCTGCAGGTTGCGGGTTGCAAGGGTCAGCCTGCGTCCATTGCCTTTGTGGCGCATGCCGTGGTGCCCGACGTTGTAGCCATTGTCGCTTGTGAAGATAACGATGGTGTTATCCGCCAGGCCTTTCCGGTCCAGCGTCTCCAGGATGCGTCCCACATTCCGATCCACCCCGGTGACGCTCGCCAGGTATTCTCGCAGGAGTGTCTCGCACCGCTCCACATCCAGATCGGGAAAATCCGGATTGGGTATGGTCATCTTCCGGCCCGTGTACGGGGCCATGTCCGCGTCGGGCACAGGCGTGTAGGGAGCGTGCGGGGCGCGGTAATGGACATTGAGCAGGAACGGCACGTCGCCCGGAGCGTTCCGCAGGAAATCGATTGCGTACGCCGTCAAGAGATCCGTGGTGTAACCCGTGCGTGTCCCGACCTGTCCTTCGGCCTCCAATACGGGGTCCTTGGGCGTGGTCCCCCCCTCCAGGAAACCGGCGAAGTACTGAAATCCTGCCTTTGCAGGATGGAACTGGGGCGCGTTCCCCAGGTGCCATTTGCCGACGAGTCCGGTGTGGTATCCAGCTTGCCGGAGCAGCTCCGGCCATGTGGTGTACCCGGGGTCGAGCCCGAGGTTTGTTTCGGACGGCACTCGGTGGTTTATCCAGTCCGTGATGCCGACTTCCGTTCCGTAGCGGCTGCACATGGTGGATGCGCGGGACGGCGAACAGACCGGAGTGACCACGTAGCTGTTCGGGAGATAGGCGCCTTCTCCGAAGAGCTTGTCGAGATTGGGCGTGTGGGCGTCGGGGTTTCCCGAGTATCCCAACGCCCATGGTCCTTGGTCGTCGGTGCAGATGAAAACGATGTTCGGGGGTCTCTGGCTGCGCCCCTTTGCCTGGCTTGCCGTTGAACAGGCCCCAAGCGTTGCCATGGCGCCCGCTGCGGACGCTTGCGATAGAAACTGGCGTCTGGATAGATTTGATTTCATGACATCAGTATCCGATTGTCTCAAGTGCGAATCGAGCATGAATCGGAGAGGAAATCGTGGATCAGGGACGCATTCGGCCGTATGGGGCGGGCGATCTACATCCCCTGCGGTCTCCCGGGGGCCACACTACCGTGGATAGGGGAGATTTCTTCACACAACTCGTTGTTTCTGCGAATCTGATGTGCTATACTACGGGCAAGCTCCATGGGGGGCAACGAAGATCGATCAACAGGAAAGGAGGTCTGAGTATGTTGTTCTTATTTCTGTGGGGGCTCTTCTGGTGGCTGGTGTGGAATGTTTTCTACGCAGGTCTTTACCCGTTCTAAGACGTATGCTTAGACCCAGTTAGTTGACCCGGTGGCCCTGGCGCTCAGGGCGGTCCTGGTCACTCGGATGCGGAAGGAGAAGCAGTTGAGCGTGCTTCGTTGTTTCTCCCAATCCGACAGTTCGCTAGTGGGGTTAAGCACTGCGCGAGCATTCGTAGAAACGAAAGGAGAACTGGCTATGTTTTTCTGGTGGTTTTGGGTAGCTGTGTGGTACATCCTCGCCGTTTTCTGGAGTGCAGGCTGGAACGTTTGGC
>JADLCA010000495.1 GCA_020847495.1 Candidatus Hydrogenedentota bacterium
ATGCATACAATAGCACTGCACGCCCTCGACATCCCTTCCCAGAAGTGTTGGCGTGCCATCCCAGGGGCTCGACTATCCGAAACGAGGATGCTCCGTGAATCCACGCTGAAAAGCGTCCACTTCCCTCGGAATCCGAGTATTCGCACCCCTCGCACAGCCCAAGAAAAAGCACCTTTCGAGTACTTGAGTCCAGCGCAGAAAGAACTTCTTCTGCCGAAACATAGCATTCGCCCCTCAGATGGACGTCCAAGGCATCCAAGCATGTGACCACATCGAACGGGCTGCCGGATTCTCGCAGGAATTCATACCCCGCTCTTCGCAGCACCTGACTACGTGACAAACGATATATCTGCCATCCCACCTCGCAACAGGCTCGGTCCCGTTCTACTCCTTGGGCGGCAAAGCCCAGTTGTGCAAACGCCCTGACAATCCACCCATATGAGCACTCCACATCAAGACTCGATAGGAGCGCATCTGATGACACAATACCCCTTTCTGCGAGGTAGGCCTCCATCGACTTCATGAGCTGGACTGCAGGCTGTTTTACTTCCCAACCAGATACTTCAGGGCATTCCACTATCGGTTGAAGGCACTGGCGAATCGGACTGCTAATCTTCCCAGACTGCATTATCAGCGTCTGGGCAGGCGTGTGGACCATTGGATAGATGTTTATATGTCCACGGATATACTGGTGACCCAAAGCATATGCTCGTGCCAGCCTGTGATGACCGTCACAGGCTTGGTAGTGCCGGGAATCACGGACTATTCGAACTATAGGAGGATGGTTTTGACTTGAAACCCCATCAACAGCACCATGCCCCAGCTTCTCCTTCGTACTGAGCGGCTCATCGTGCAGATAAGATCTCACAAACCACCGGGCGGCGCGCCGTACGTCTTCTCGATCCCGGCACCACGTGAAGTAATTGTAAAGCCGGATGCATTGCCACGCGTTCCTGAAATAGCTTGTCGTAAAGAAGCAATCGTCATCAAACAGCCTTTCGCCGCATCTGTCATATTCTTGTAGCAGTTCGACGTGTGGCCATTTGGAAATAGGCATCGAACCGAGAAGAACATCCTCGCAGTCATATGCCCACTGGGCAGTCGTGCGCCGCCCCACCTGCTGCCCCAAAAGCACCCGCTCCAGAGGGATCTGAACACGTACAACCCTCTGCAACAGGCGCGCCGCCATCCGCCTTGCGCGTACAAGATTCACGTGTCGATATTCCGAAAAGTCACCGGAGACTCCAACTCATGCATTCCGTCTCTTCCTAGCTTCGAGAAAGAAGTAGCTTCCTCCCGGCATCAAGGCAAGGCCATTTGTCTCACTGACGTAAGCGTCTCGTTGCTTATGATATGGCGTTAAGACCGCCAGGATACGAATGACAAAGGCAAGTGGAGCAAGAAGCCGGTCGCGTGTTCGCACAATGGACGGCCGTATGTCATCTACTGAGAAACCGTGCTTCTCCAACATCCCTGCGAGCTGTGGGAATATAAGTGGGACACGAACGTGCGCCTCGGGGGCATCAATCGTCTGCTCACACACCCCTCTATTTATCATATTACTTACGGACCCAATGATGAGGTAGCGAATCCGCTTGTCCAGAGACGAATAATTGTTCAAGGTTATGTAGAGGGTACCCTCCGGCCTCAGGATACGAGCGAACTCCGCAATGGCGCCACCAGGATTGTACAGGCGGTGAAGTCCATTCGCACAAAGAATGGCATCGAAAGAAGCACTTTCAAAGCACAGGGGACGATTGAGATCTACAGTGGTGAAAGGCACCTGGTCGAAGTGCATGTTACCAGAATCGATGTCGGCGCAGTGAACGTCCCACCCTCGACGGTGCAGGAACTCTGCCAGAACCCCGTGTCCACAAGGCAAGTCAAGTATCTTGCAAGGAGTACGCGTATTCAGGATGCGCCGCACTTCGTCGTGACACCCTTCGTCTCCTATGGCGACTAGATCCTTCTTAACCATGCTCAGTAGCCCCTTGGTTTCGCGACCTGTATTTGGCCCTCGTTACTATTCCGCCGGAGTAGCGTTTCGCTCATTACTGCGCACGAGAGGAAGTACTACGGCCAACTGTAAGACAGTGACTATTCAATTTAAAATGAATCTGACCATGAAACCACAAAACAACGGATACACTCCTTCCCTTGTTTCGCCCGGGATGCATATGCTAACCTCCTAGCATTCAAGAACAATAGCCGGAGTCATAGACTGACTTGTTGAATCACAAGGTTCGATCATCCTAGCCAGAAGAGTCCAACCTATTAGCACATCATAACCAACTGATTCAAGCTTCTGGCATCGCGTTTGTCATTTCCAGCCAAGCAATAGGGCCTTCTCTTTGTGCCCAGACCTCGGGCACCCAAAGCGAAATCAGTCTCAGATTTGATGACGGCATGAGCAACATGTGGTCCTTCCTGAGCGGAGGACAGGTTCAAAGCAAGAGATGGGCAGAACCCTTCACCTGCCCATCTCATTTCCGTTTCTACATATATGGCGGAATTATTTTCGTATACACTTAACCTTACTCAATTCTGGGCGGAAGCGGACTACAGTGCTCGCTTCCATACGGAAGCCATGATTGCGGGGGCTCAAATCCCGGCGCCAATAGCACACCGAGAAGTTGCGTATTGCTAGCTTGCAGACCTATATCAAATTCGTTCATTTGAACCAAACCGTGCACATCGCCGTACCTGAGCAAGAGCGGGTGCGAAGCCAGAACAGGGTAGAATAGCCGTTCACCATACTGCACATAATCCACCTTGTTTAGATCGACCACTGGACCGTAGACTGGGATGCCTGGCATGTTGCCATAACCGTCCTTCAAGAAGGCCATCGAATCAAGATGGAGGGGGTCTTCGGGATGCCGCGAACCCAACCCGGTAATCCAAACCATACCAAGAGGGTTGCAACCCAGCAGGTAGTCAGCCGAGAGGCTGAGGGCGTCGATGTACTCCTGCTCCTCCTCCGGACCCAAGAGTCCGCTCTGTAACATCGAGTACAACGGGAACAGGAACTTGCCGGGCGTCGTCCCCTGTCCCCATTCCGGACTTGCACCCACAGTTCGTGGGTTTCTGTGCGCATGTCCGTCTGCAATTGTATCTAGGACGGAATTGGCTTCTGTCTTGATTCGGGCGTAGGCCTGGGCGCGGAACGTCGGATTCGCCATGTGGCTCTCCGCGTATCCCATCACAAAGTCTACGATAATGGGCTGCTTCACCTCGCGGTAAGAGGCACGCCAAGGCAGTAACGGATAGATGAGCGGGCCTTGGCCCCACTGATCATACATTGACCACCCGGACTCAAACAGCGCACTATACTCAGTATCACCAACGAGACGCGCAAGTTCGCCAGCCGCATACATCGCCGGGCCACCATTTTGTAGCCCCGCTCCATTGTCTGTCGCGTACGAATGCGCTGCAACGGCCCGAGCCTCCAATTCTGCCGATTTCGTTGAATCAAACGATTCAACTAGACATGCGGCTTGCGCGAACAAGCCCGCTACGCGCAACGAGTGAATGGCATCCCTCGCATAGGTCCAATATGGCAGCGGCTCTTCGTCGGCGTAGTAGTAGCCCCACGGATGTCGGTAGGACTCAACACCCATGCGGACACCACCATCCGCCTCCTGCAACTGTTCCCATGCGGCCAAACTCCACAGGGCCTCATCCAGGAGGTCGGGAATCCCGTTCCCGCTTTCAGGAATCGTGAGCTGACCGTCTGTGAACGCGTCAGGATTCACCTCAAAGCAGCGCATTAGCATCATCGCGACTGCATAGTGGTACATGCGGATGTCGAAGTCGCCCGCGTCGTGATGCCCACCAACGAGAGGCCGCTCGCCGATGCGCGGGGTGTTCTCCGCGTGGAATTGCTCGGGGTCTGTCAGTTCTGCTGTGAACACCGTGGGATGATCAGGCGGGCGGGACGCCCATTCCGTCCATTCGGGCTTAAGGTCACGCCCCCATCGGTTCAAATACATTCCACGTCCGACGACGTAGAAAGCTTTCTGCACGGCCGCTTCGCTCACCTGGGTGGGCCACGACACGCCGACGCCAGGGACCTGCACGCGGTAGACTGTGCCTTCAGCGGCCGGCAGAGACGACAGATCGATGTCTTTCACAGGAGTGCCGGAATCGCCGTCCACCTGGCCGGCGGCGGTGCGGTTATTCAGCGGCAGGTTGTTCAAGGCAACCGTTCGGGGCGTCAGCGGGTTCGCCGGGTCGATCAGCACCTTCGCCTGGGCCGGGAAGGTCGAGAGATCCAGGGACCCGCCATTACCCATCCAGCCCGATACGTAGGCGTAGCGTTCGGTTGCGCGCGGGCTGTAGCCCACCTGGTTGACCTGAATGACGGGGGTCTCGAGATATTGGTCGCTGAACGGCACCACGATAGAGGTGTCGAGAGGTCCAAGCACCGACAGGACATCGCGCGACCCGACCGGGCTGGCGAGCACCAGGAAGATCCGGTGGTCGACATCAAGCAAATTGTCCGCGGTCGAACCCTGGAACGCAACCTCATAGTAATTCTGGCCAACGGGCACCGAATGGCGGTATACGTTCGAGACTTGAATCGGAGCGCCGCTCTGGCGGATGACCGTCCACGTTCCAGTCTGATACTGCGAACCGTGATCCCCGACGATCTCATTCACGCCCTGATCGTAAGTATCCGACATCGAGGAGAACGAGTGGACCATGAAGTCCGCCATGACCACCTCGAGCACGTTCGGCGCGAACATGTGAACTTCGCGAACGGCCGTATCCAACGCGGCGCGCGGTCCGCCCGGCGTGCGTACGTGGGTGTGGCACTCGCCAATAGTCTGGCTGCTGGCATTCAGGGTCTGCACGTAGAAGAAGGCATCGACTGCCGGAGCAAGGTTCTGAACCGTGTACTGCTGCTGCGAACCCGAAAGCGTGGCCACGAGCTTCTGCATCGGCAGGGGGCCGGTGCCGCTGCTCGAAGGTTCCGGACCTACGTACACGCGGGTCTGCGACGCATTCTGCAACAGCGGCCAGCAAAGACCAACTTTCGATGATGTAGTGCTGCTGACACGCAGATTCAAGCTCGAGGTCAAACCGGAAACCAGACCGGTCCCGCCCACGGACAGTGTCCGCTGCGGAATCAGGGGATCGTCGGAATTAAGCGTCAACTGCGCATTGTAGGCAATGGACTGGGCCGGCGCGAAGGTGACGTTGACTACCTGCTGACCCGAAGGCGCGATCGTCAGTGAACCGGCCGGCACGGTGAAGACACCATTGGAAGACTGAATGCTGGAAATGTGCAAGTCGGCGTTACCAGTATTCTTGACCGTCAGGGGCAAGCTGGCTTGCTGACCCTGCGCCACCGAGCCAAACGCAAGACTCGACGGCGACACCGCGATGCGCGGACCGACTCCCGCCGCGATGAGCGACGCTTTGGAAACGGCGCCCAGTGGCGTGAGGTTGTGCGCGATCTGCAGCGTGGCATTCTTGGCGCCCGGAACCGTCGGGGTCAAGGTGACTGTGATGTTATGGCTCGCGCCTGGAGCCACCACGAAACTACCCGAGTCCACGGAGAACTCACCCTGCGCATCATTGGCGATGGTCACACCGGAAACTTCGAGGTCCGCGGTGCCCAAGTTGCTGACCGGTACGGTGAGCTGGGCCGAGGTGTTCAGAGCCACATCGCCGAAGTACAGCGACTGTAACTGGCCCGTCAGTGGGGCATGGTTGGGGTCGACCGTGGCCAGATCAACGGCCCAGATCTCGTCCACGTAGAACTTGTGTCCGCCCGTGGGAACGGCCAAGCCGAACGAAAGCGTCTCGATCGAATTCAGGGTATACGTAGCGGTCTTGAGGTTGGCGATCGGAATCCGCACCAGGCGCCACGTGGTATCCAGGGCTCCGCCCTGAATGTACGGATCGATCGAAACGTAGTTGCTCCAATTCGGCCATCCGCCGACGGCCAGACCAAAACTCTTGCCCGTCTGGTTGGCCTTCGCAAAGAACCATATCTCGTCGTAACCTGAAATGTCAGCCCGATACGAAGTGAGTCCGGTGAGTTTCAACAGCGGCGCATGCCACTGGTCCGGTGTGCCCTCATAGCAAGCTGAGCCGCGGAACGGATCCGCCGTGCTCAAGGCGCCGTATTCACCCGAATACGAAACCTCACCGTCCCAAATCAGCATGCTGCTGACTTCGGGGATGACCGTGACTTGCTGCGAACCGCTGAACCCGCTCCCATTGCCGGTCGCGGTAATCGTCGCAGAACCCAGCGCCACGGCAGTTACCGTGCCATTGGCCGAAACCGACGCGACGCCCGGGTTGCTCGATTCCCATGTAAAGGAAGTGTCCCCGGCGTACGTCGAGGACACATTGAACTGCTCGCTCCACCCGATCGACAGCGGCTCGCCGGAATACGAAACCGTCACCTTCGCAACGGTAACTTCTTTGGAACCGCTCGCGCGACTCACGTTACCGGTGGCCGTGATCGTCGCGGTCCCAGCGCTTACCGCTGTCACTGTGCCGCTGGAGGACACCGTGGCGATTGCGTTATTACTCGAGGCCCATTCGAAACTGCTGTCGCCGGAATAGGTCGAAGAAGCGGCAAGTTTCTCCGTTGCGCCAATAGCCAATGGCGCGCTCGAAGACGAAACGGTCACTTGCGCAATGATCACTCGCGACCGTCCACCCTTCTTGCTCTTATTGCCGGTCGCTGTAATCGTCACCTCGGAAGCACTGCCCGCAACACCAAGCACTGTACCGGACTGGTCAACGCTGGCAACGGACGGGTTGCTTGACGACCAAACGTAGTTTTCTTTCTTGGCCCCACTGGACGAGGCTTCAAGCTTCAGCGTCTGCCCAACAGCCAACACCGCGTTCATCGGCGCCACGCTGACGGAAACTTCAGATGGCGGATTTTCGTCAACGGGGGGGTCGGTCACCGGCGGAGTATCCCCGCTGGGGCACCCTGTTAGGAAGACCATGAGCACGAAGCACATGGACGAGGTCAATACTCGAATTCTACTGGTTTGTTTTCTCATGGCAATCTCTTCCCAACGAGCGACCTGGCCTATTACTTCCAGCGTTGCAAGCTCGTCTGTTCATTGGCTATACGCCGTTCGCACCTGCCCCCTTGCGGGGAATTCGGCAGCATTCAAATGTCCTTCGTGCCTCGTGCAACCGGTATGCCAACACAAAACAAACCATTATAAGTCATTTAATTACAATATTTTAAGCAGTATAACCCTTACGCAGCGCAGCGCTTTTTCGTGCCCACATTTGAGCACAATGGCCATTTTTTGACACGAACAATCCGCTTAACCCGATATGTGCAAAATATAAATCGCTTATATCAATATTATAAATAAAATCAGATACCTGCCCTCTTAAAAACATGATAATTGGAGCACCTGCACTCCCTGCCATCCTATGCGGAATCCCCATTCACGGACCGATACTGCGCACATCAGTGACTCCAATACGTCTGAGGCAAGTCGTCTGCAGATGATTCGCCGACTGACGCAGGAGAATGCAGGAGAGACGCGCCGTCCCGCCATCGAACCACGTCGAACCGCGCGTCTCTAAGATGGGCATAGAGGCAAAGCTGACCAACTACGCTCTCGCGGTCACGCTCTAGCTATGGACCCCTTCTGAGTGGGCCCGCGCAAGGCAAGTACGAAGGTGCCGGGCCACGTCAGAAACGGAAGGCTGCTGAAATAGAGTGTTGTGCGTTCCGGGGACAATATGCACATCCACACCCCCCAACGCAACTTTACCCCAACCCCTAGTGGTATCCGTCCCGCCTAAATACGA
>JADLCA010000496.1 GCA_020847495.1 Candidatus Hydrogenedentota bacterium
ACCTGACCGGTCCCATCCCTCGAGTCACGGAGTTCGAGGACACAGGCGGCCCGTTCTTTCGGGACGCCGCTTGCGAAGTACCGGATGAACTGACAGACGACCAAGCCGCCTACGTGGATACGCGCGATGGTTTGGTGGTCAGTCTGGGTTGCGCTCACGCGGGAGTTATCAACACGTTGACCTATATTCAGCATCTCACGTGTCAGGCGCCCATCCACACGGTCATTGGTGGCATGCACCTTGTTTCGGCGGGCTCCGATCGGCTCGACCGGACCGTTGAAGCGCTCGCCGGTATGGGCGTGCGGCGCCTGCTCCCGTTGCACTGCACCGGATTCGAGGCCACAGCACGGCTTCTGCGCGAACTCCCGGCCCAGGCAATGATGTGCCCCATCGGAACCGTCTTGGAGTACAACTAGCAGTACGGACGGAGACCGCGGCAAACAGGCTCGCGCCATTGCTTCATGCGATCTCAGGGAAGGTGCTTATGAGATACGTGTACGGCCCCGTGCCTTCGCGCCGCTTAGGTTGGTCCCTCGGCGTCGACTTGATTCCTGCAAAGACGTGCACCTTCAATTGCATCTACTGCCAGCTCGGACGATCAAGGACTCTAACGCTGGAGCGGTCCGAGTATGTGCCATTTGACGGCGTGCTGGAGGAGATTCGGGAGAAGACTGCCTGTCGGCCTGATTACATCACCATCAGCGGCTCGGGGGAGCCGACGCTGTACTCGCGCTTGGGCGAGTTGCTAGACCAAATTCGCTCGCTCACGGATGTGCCCCTCGCCGTCCTTACAAATGGGTCCCTTCTCTGGCGGGAAGATGTAAGGGAGGAACTCAAAGCCGCGTCGCTGGTTATTCCATCCCTCGATGCGGGCAACGCCGCCATGTTCGCGACGATTAATCGTCCACATGGAGACCTCGACTTCGAGCAGGTGCTCCAGGGACTAGTCGATTTTCGAGAGTCATTTGCCGGGCAAATCTGGTTGGAGATCCTGCTGGTGGCGGGGTTTACGGCAAACAATAGTGAGATTCAGGATTTGTCACGCTGCGTTGAACGAATCCGTCCAGACCGCGTACAACTCAACACCGTGACGCGGCCGCCGGCAGAAGACTACGCGGTGGCGGTTCCCCCCCACGAACTCCTTGAATACGCACAACAATTTCGGCCAGTCGCCGAGGTCATAGGCGACGCGCCAAGCACTCACGCAAGGAACCGATGTGCGGATATCACGCAAGATACCCTTGGATTAATCCGGCGACGGCCCTGCACACTCCAAGACGTGGCAAATGGACTGGGAATCCATGTCCTTGAAGCCGTGAAACACCTTGAAATCCTGACAGCGGACGCGCGCGTCCACTCGACGATGATTGGATCCAAGGTCTTCTACATGGCCCGGTTCTAGTCACGCACCAGGGTTCTATCGTCGTTGTGCCTGCTACACGAGCGACTTGCCTTCGTGCCAGTCCGGAATGGGAATACCCAGATAGTCCAGCACCGTCGATCCGAGGTCGATAATAGCTGGGTCGGGCGCCAGTTTCTGGTTCGCGAAGAGTATTCCAGAACTAATCTCTACATCGGAGGCCACGTGATCGCCACTCCACTTGTCCATGTTGGGTTCAAACACTTCACGTGGCGCGGCGCCTTTGACGGTGCTCTTTGTTGACTGGTAATTGAAGGTGTAGCCGAGTTCGAGGTCGGGCGCGTGCGTCATGGACGCGCCCTTGTATACGTTTCGCGTGTAGATGTCTTTTATCGCGAATTCTTGTGTCTGGGGATCCTTGACCCCTTTCAACTTGCCTCGTAGCTCTTCCATCAACGGCTCCGCATCTTCCGGGGAGACGATCCCCTGCCCCTCTCGTCCCGTCAGGTTCAGGTAGATGGAGCCCAATCCCAACGCGTATGCACGAGTTCGCTTCCAGTCGTAGCCCCGCAAATAGGCCTCTTCATTGAACGCTGACTGCGGGTCGGATTGTCCGGTCACGGCCAGATACCCCTCGCGAATCAGCCACGTGTTTACGTTGAAGCCACGGCGGAAGCTATTGAACCCGTGGTCCGAGATCACAAGGAGCAAGTCCTTCTCCGCGAGTCTGTGCATGACTTCACCAACGATAGTGTCCATCTTCACATAGGCGTTCTCGAGCGCCCTTCCATACGCGCGCGCCTTTTCCTCGTCGTAAAGGGGATGACCGGGATCACGATAGTGCCAGAACAGGTGAGCGACCCGATCCGTCGCCGTGAACACGGAGACCAGGAGGTCCCAGTCGGCTTGCGCCATCTCGTCCAGGGTCAGGCGCTGCCGCCACGACATGGTCTGCTCCACGTCTTCGAGGAATGCATCTTCCGTGAGAGCGTCCTGGCGGAGCGCATGCGTGTCAAATACCCAGCCGATGGTCTTGTACAAACCGTATCGTTCGCGCAGCTCCCGGGAATACTCCTTGGGCGTTGTGAAGGTAATGTAGGGTTCATCGGGGTGAAACTGGAGACAGTTCATGTAGACATGAACGTGCTCCGCGGCTTCCAGCACATAGAACCGGCTAATCGCTTGAACCGTAAATTGGGCGGAGACAGGAAAAGTCCACACGAACCAATCGGACCACTGATGCACGCCCAATTCCGCATGTTGACCTTGCACATCCAGCGTGACCCGATGCGCTTTCCTGTCCACGATGATGTCTATGGGAACTTCCATGTACGCCGCACGGGTCTTGGTAATGTCGCGTGCGCCCGGTACTTTTACCGTGGCTTTGGATCCGCTGAATGTGAGAGGAAGTCTCATGCCGCCGGAAAGAGACTGTTGCAAGTCGCTGCTGGAAAACGCATCCGACATCCAGAAGAACATGCTCGTGGTCCCCCGGATATCCGGCACTCCCAGGGATGAGAACATGCGGCCATGTTTCAGCGGATCCGGAGGGAAGCAAAATGGCATCGACAGGATCTTGCACCGGGCGCCATGCGCGTCTGCAGTGGACCAGAACGGCGTTCCCGTTCGGACCGTTTCGAAGCGCGCGGGCTTCGCCACGGATCCGTCGGTGGCAAGTTGAGCGTGATGCGCTTGTCCGAAGCCAACGCCAGGAAGGTAGGTCTTTGGGTCGCGCCGCAGGAAGTCGAAGACCCCGTGTGCACCGGGATTGGTGCAGGTTGCGAAGGTAGACCACGCAGTGGGCGATTGCGGCGGTATCGTGGAACGCAGTCGCTCGTATTGTCCTTGCTTTCTGAGGGCGGATAGATTCGGAAGCTCTCCACACTCGAGCATTTCGTCGATGATGGCCGGCGCGACTCCATCGAATCCCAGGATCACAACACGTCCCCGCTGCCCGGTGGTCTGTGCCGCCCCAGACCATGCCACGGTCCCCACGCCTGCTGCCAAGCTTCGTCCAAGGAATGTACGTCTCGTCAATTCGCTCTTCATCGGATTGCAGTTTCCCTCGCGGTTGCAGTTTGAACCGTGTGTTGCTATTCCCAGCCGCGCTTCCGCGCCGCGATTCGCTTCTCTACGCGTAGGAGTGTGTAGCCCGGCACCTGCGCCAGTCCGGCCTCGGCAGTCTGAACGGCCCGATCGTAATCGCCGAGTTCCTCATAGCTCCGAGCAAGAAACAGGTACGTTTCACAGAGCAGCAGGGATCTTCGAGCCGGCCGGTATGTGATGGAGAGGTTCTCAATGTCGATGGCGTTCAGCGTGTCCATGGTTCCTGTCGCCCTGCTTCAACACATGGCCCTAACGAGCACGAGGTGCTTTGCCATGATGTGGAGGACTCCCCTCTCTCTCATGAGAGCAGAAACCATGCCGCCGCTTGAAGCGGAGGATCCACGCCTCTTTGAGCCATATCCTCGATAGACATCCCCGCCAAAGGGGTTGCCATCCAATGCGGTCTGCAATGATGCGCTCTCAACGTGACTGCAAAGTGCATGATTGCCGTCTCCCGCGGCCATCACAATGCCTGTTCACCTGCACGGCGCGCGGAACCTGCCTCACGAAGTTGCCAGGATAAGGTGAAGTCGCTACAACCGAATAAGCCATAGAGACTTATGCGACCTACGGGCATTGATGTACCTTGGGAGAATAGCCGCAGGAACGGCCGCTTCGCGGTCTATCAGACCTTGGTACGTATTCTGCTTAAACATGGCCGGAGAGGACCCTTCTACCGCCAAAACTTGCGAAGGGCTGGCTGTGGAGTGGGATACGGTCCTTCGTTGCACCTGCCAGGCAGGTATGCCTGACGGGATGACTTGTTTCCCGGTGTTTGCGCAAGGATGTCGACTCCTGACGGTTCGTCTACGGAGGGACGAGAGATGTGGTTCACGGCGTTGATGGTGTTCCTGTTCCTCATGATCATGATTCTCGTTGCCGAAACCGCTCACACATTCCGGCATATGTGATGGGGCATGTCCAAGATGGCTAGAGGGGGCGCGTAATTTGTCTTGACATATCGTAATGTATCGATATATACATTCATTGATGCATAAGGAGACTACATCGCCCCTTGATTGGAAAGCGCTGAGTGACGCGGCGCTCTGCCTGCGCACGCTGGCGCACCCGCACCGGCTCCGCATGGTTCAATTGATGCTCAAGGGCAGGTATACCGTGAACGAACTCGCTGAGGAATGCGACATTCCGCAGCATGTTGCTTCGGAGCACTTGGGGAAGATGAAGGACCGCGGCCTGCTGAAATCGGAAAGGGACGGCCGATGCACCTATTACCGCGTGGCAGCGCCGGGGCTGGCCCATATCATGAAGTGTGTGAAACGGCACTTTGGTTAGTCGCGTGTTTCCCGTTCAGCGCGACTGCCGCATCATTGGCGGGGTTACCGCGCAGGTTCTTGAGGGGATGGGACGCGGAAGCTGACGGGTCTATTGTAACAGAGGTTATCGGAACGGCCGTGGGTGCCAAGGTGGAGCAATCGTATGGGAAGTCCATTTCGCGTTGTGGTGATTGGCGGGGTGGCCGCTGGCACCAAGACGGCGTCCAAGATAACGCGGTTGCGCCCGGATGCTGACGTTACCGTGTTGGAAAAAGGCGAGTTTCTTTCCTATGCCGGATGCGGTCTGCCGTACTTCGTGTCCGGCGTGGTCAAGAATCAGCATGAGCTGATGGCGACGCCCGTCGGGGTGGTGCGGGATTCGGTGTTCTTCAGCAAGGTGAAGAACGTGCATGTGCTGAATCACACCGAGGCTCTTGCGATCGACCGGACTCGCAAGTGTGTGAGATTCCGCCGGGCCGGCAATGGCGAGGAATCTGAACTTCCTTACGACAAGCTCATGCTGGGGACTGGTGCGAATCCGGTGATTCCGCCCTTGCCCGGTGTAGAGCTAAAGAACGTATTCACCTTGCACGGCGTTTACGACGCTGTGGGAGTGCGCGACATGCTGAGCGAGCACCGCGCGCTGGACGTGGTAATCGTCGGGGGCGGCCTGATCGGTCTTGAAATGACCGAAGCCTTGGTGGAGTCCGGTTGCCGCGTCACCGTTGTGGAAATGCTTCCGCAGATTCTGCCGATGCTCGACTGGGAAATGGCGAAGCAGGTGGAACAGCACTTGGAGTCCCACGGGGTGCGCGTGATGACAGGGACGCGCGTCCTTGGGTTCGAGGGCGACGGTGCTGTCCATCACGTTCGCACCGATCACGGCGAATTGTCCGCGGATATGGTCATCTTGTCGGTTGGCGTGCGCCCCAATGTGAGCCTGGCTGTGGCGGCGGGGCTGAAGCTGGGCCCCACCGGTGCTATTGCGGTGAACGACCGCATGCAGACCAGCGATCCAGACATTTACGCGGCCGGCGATTGCGTCGAGAACAAGAACCTGCTCACGGGCAAGCCTTGCTTCGTTCCCCTGGGGTCTACGGCGAACAAGCAAGGCCGCGTCGCAGCCATCAACATCTGCGGTGGCGACGACACGTTTCCCGGAGTGCTCGGGAGCACGGTGTGCAAGGTCTTCGACTTCTGTGTGGGACGGACGGGCCTTACCGAAACGGAAGCCCGCCGCCAGGGGATCGACGTCGAGACTGTTCTCGCCCCGTCCCCAGACAAGGCGCATTACATGCCAACCGCGAAGACCCTGATGCTGAAACTTGTCATCGACCGAGGAAGCCGGATCCTGCTGGGAGCGCAAGCGGTTGGCCCAGGCGACGGGTCCAAGCGCATCGATGTGGCGGCCATGGCCCTCACCGCCTCGATGACGGTTGACCAGCTGGACAAGGTCGATCTGTGCTATGCGCCGCCGTTTTCGCCCGCGATGGATAATCTCATAACGGCCGCGGACGTGGGGCGAAACAAGTTGGACGGCCACATGACCGGTGTCACCCCGATGGACGTTTACGCGAAGCAGCAGCGCGGTGAGGACTTCATCTTCCTCGATGTGCGTTCGCCAGAGGAATACGGCGAAGTTCAATTGCCTGGAACCATCAATATCCCGCTTGGAGCCCTTCGGAAGCGATTCAGCGAACTCGACCGGAACAAGGAGATTATCACCTTCTGCAAGATCTCCCTTCGCGGGTACGAGGCCGCGCTCATCCTCCGGGCCGCGGGGTTCGAGCGGGTGCGCGTCATGGACGGCGGGCTTGCCATGTGGCCTTATCCGAAGGTGAAGCCCTGATTCTCCGGGAACATGAATCTCGAAAGGCCGCGCTGCACTGGAAGCATCCAACTCAGATGGCGCTTCTCGATACTCGCCTCGTTCGGAGAAGCAGGACGCAACAGGGGCCGCCCGCTTGAGCGGACAACCCCTGCGTGTGAGTCAATGCGTGAAACGCCCCGCGCTTACTTGGGAACCTCGCTCAGGGAGATGCCCAGCGCATCGGCCACCCCCTTGCCGTACGCGGGGTCAGCCTTCAGGCAATTGCCGATGTGGCGGACCTTCACCTCCTTGGGTACATCCCCCATGGCTCGCGCAGTGTTGCCGAACAGGGCCTGCTGTTGCTCGGCGTTCATGAGACGGAACAGGTTGCCAGGCTGGGAGTAGTAATCATCATCCTCGCGGTGATTCCAGTGATCGGCGGCGCCCTCGAGGCTCAAGGGCGGCTCCGCGTAGTCCGGCTGCTCTGCCCACTCGCCGTAACTGTTGGGCTCGTAGCCGAGCGTGCTGCCATGATTCCCATCGACTCGCATCGCTCCGTCGCGGTGATAGCTGTGGAACGGGCAACGGGCTGCGTTGACGGGAATCAGGTGATGATTCACCCCGAGCCGGTAGCGCTGCGCATCGCCGTAGGAGAAGAGGCGTCCCTGCAGCATCTTGTCCGGCGAGAAACTGATACCCGGCACGACGTTCGCGGGATTGAATGCTGATTGCTCAACCTCCGCGAAATAGTTCTCCGGATTGCGGTTCAGCTCCATCACGCCCACCTCCATCAGCGGATAGTCCTTGTGAGGCCAGACTTTCGTCAGGTCGAAGGGGTGGTAGGGGACCTTCGCCGCGTCCTTTTCCGGCATCACCTGGATGCACATCGTCCACTTGGGGAAGTCGCCTTTCTCAATGCTCTCGTACAAGTCGCGCTGATGGCTTTCCCGGCACTTCCCGATGACGGCCTCGGCCTCGGCATCGGTGAGGTTCTTGATGCCCTGCTGCGTTTTCAGATGGAACTTGACCCAGAATCGCTCATTCTTCGCGTTGATCAGGCTGAAAGTGTGGCTGCCGAAACCGTGCATATGCCGATAGCTCGCCGGAATGCCCCGGTCGCTCATGACGACGGTGATCTGGTGAAGAGCCTCCGGCAGCGACGTCCAGAAATCCCAGTTGTTCCTGGCGCTGCGCAGGTTGGTGCGCGGGTCGCGCTTGACCGCATGATTGAGATCGGGAAACTTGAGCGGGTCCCGCAGGAAGAACACGGGCGTGTTGTTCCCGACCAAGTCCCAGTTGCCCTCCTCGGTGTAGAACTTGACCGCAAAGCCCCGGATGTCGCGTTCGGCATCGGCCGCACCGCGCTCACCGGCCACGGTGGAGAACCGGGTGAAAAGCTCCGTCTTCTTACCCACCTGGGAGAAGATCTTGGCCTTGGTGAAGCGCGTGATATCCTGAGTAACGGTAAACGTGCCGTAGGCGCCCGAGCCCTTCGCGTGCATGCGCCGCTCGGGGATCACCTCGCGGTCGAAGTGTGCGAGTTTCTCCAGGAACCAGACGTCCTGCAACAACTGCGGGCCGCGGGGTCCCGCGGTCAGCACATTCTGGTTATCGGGGACCGGAGCCCCGGCGTTCGTGGTCAGTTTCTTCTTGTCGCTCATCGTTGTTTCCCTCCTTCGGGTCCTTCTGGTGTGTGGCGCGCGGTGTAGCATCGCACGCTTGAAAACCAGGCAACCCAATTCTGACTTCTCTGTTCAGCGGCAGAGCCAGCTGTCACTGAAGCACCTTAAGTGAGTTCATTCCCCCTGGACGCCGCGAGTCGCGGCACGCATTCGATCTTCGCTTTGCGGTGACCCGGAGCGCCGTTAATACGAAGCATTACTATTTAGTAATATATCGGATTTTTGTTTCGCTGTCAAGCGGCAGTCTCGGCCCGGCCAAGCGTGAATTCCATCTTAAAGACACGCATTGTCAAGAAACGCTCGCTCGCCCGTGGCACAGACAACCCATCTGAAACCTGGCAAGCAATTCACGAAAGCGCATCACGGCCTCGTTTGTTCGGCCCCCGATGTGCGAAACACACGCTGCAGCGCGTAATACGCAGGCTTGGGACTGCGCTCGAAGTCGATGAGACTATTGTTGATGGCGCATGGGAAACAGTCGTGACCATGCCAAACCAGGAAACCGCCGCAGGATGGAAAGCGTTCCTTACACGTCCGCGCGGCAATAGCCAGCGCGTCCGCCTGCTCCTGACGAGTCAACTCGCAGTACCGATCAAGCGCGGCCGCTTCCGAAAGCCCCTCAAGCAATCCCTTGAAACGGTCCCACTGGATCCACCATGCGCACCCGTGTTTCCAGACCGTCATAGCCTCGGGAGTCGTAGGCAACCCGCCGACATGCTTCCGAATCAGCTCCGGTGGGCTGGCCCCCGGCATCCCCACTTCGGCTCGAAACAACGAGTCATCGTGTGCCCAGTAATTGCGCCAATCTTCAATCCCCGAAAACGTGCTCATCCCCCACGGGCCATGCACGAGGTGGTGCAGTCCTTTTCCAAACTCGTCACGATGAGCATAGAACAAAGGGCCAAACGCCGTGGTGGGCAAGAAACGCCGCCCTGGATCGCATTGCGCGACCACCTGTTGCAGGGCCGCCAGGCAAGGGTGATCCGCTGTTACCGGCTTACCACCGCCGGTCTTCGTGCCATCCATTCCGCCTTGCAGTTCGTTTCCTCCGCACCACAGCAGCAAGGATGGATGTCCGTGCCTCCGCAGAATGAATGATGTCGCAAGCGCGGCGAGGTCTGCGATTGCCTGCGGGTCTTCTGGAGGCCAGTTGTCAATGCCGGAAGACGACAAGGGGAAATCCTGCCACACCAGTATGCCGGCGGCATCACACAACTCGTAGAACACCCGCTTCTCAAGAAGGCCAACGCCGTTTACGCGCAAGCAGTTGCAGCCCATTTGGCGGTACAGGTCGATGAGTTGTGCATATTCTTCATCACGCGAATCCGGGTACAAGGCGCGAACGGGGGACCAGTTCACCCCTTGCAGGTACAGCGGTTCGCCGTTCACGACGCATACCCAGGGCAAGGCCTCCGCGGGAGCGTCTTTGGCGGGACGCCACTCGATTCGCTTGAACCCGACGGTTCGCTCATCCCGCCACTGTAGTTTTCCTTCTTCGTCGATTGCTTGGACGACTAATCGGTATGTGCGCGCGCGCCCATCGGGGTTTCCGGCCGTACCGTTGGGCCACCACGGCTGAATACCTCTGCATTGCAGGGAAAGTCTGTTTATTCCTGACTCGAGTGGTGACTCGACGGCCGCCAATACGCGCTCGCCTTCGCAGAGTTGCGCCTGCATCCGAAGCGCGTGAACTCCTGGAATCTCGGCCTCAATCGAAACCTCGACGTGACCTGTCCGATAGTTTGAATCTAGACGGGCCATCCAATCACGCACTACCAGAGCGGCGTCAAGACCAAAACGTAACGTCAGCTGATCCCACACGCCTACCGGCACCAGTCGTGGACACCAGTCCCAACCGTAGGCAAAGCGCGGCTTGAAATACCGCGAACGCGACGTGAATCCAATCTGCCCCTGCTCGCGCGGGGGTTCTTCAAAGATGATGTCCAGATCGTGTATGGGCCGTTCACTCATGTGCGGCGTGAGATCGAAGCGGTGGGGCGTGAACGTGCCCTGGAAGCGGCCGGCCTCCTTGCCGTCCAAGTAGACCCACCCGGAATAGTCGAGGCCTTGCGCGTCCAAAATCACGGGGCGCGTCGGGGACAGTTGGCCTCTGGGGATCTCCGCGTGGAACTGCCAGTGGTAGTGCTCGACCCACTCACAATCACGCGAGCGCGTGCCCGTGTTCCAGTCGGGAAGGACGCCCGCATCACGGAGGGCCTGCTGCACCGAACCAGGAACCCGGGCCGGAAAGGGTCCAATGTCTGCTTGAAGGTATTGACCGGTCTCGATGCTGCGCGAAAGCTGCCACGAGAAGGGACGCCAGCCATACAAGGACCACTGGACGCTTGCCAAGTCCAGCTTGGCGTTCGATTGGTCCGTATCTGACCGGCCATGAGTGGGACCACCTGTTGCAGGGGAGGCAAACGCGGCGCCCCACATACTCAGGCACGCGGTTAGCGCGCGCACGGTCTGGTGTTGGCCGCTCATGGTGAATCCTCCCTGTCCGCCTGTGCTTGCCTTACTCTACAGGGTTCCAGCATCCGGATTCCGCATTGCACCGGCGCAAATCAACATCAAATCAAACACTTAGCGTACCTAAAACAGCCCGATAATGTCTCCGCTTTCGTCGATGTCGATGTGTGCCGCATTTGGAGTAGTCGGCAGGCCCGGCATGAGGTTGATGTCACCGCAGACGGGTACCAGGAATCCCGCCCCCACGCTCGAACGCACGGCATGAACGAGAATTCGGAATCCCGATGGACGCCCCCGGAGCTTGGCGTCGTCCGAAAGCGAGTATTGCGTCTTCGCCATGCAGATGGGCAGCCCTGCGAACCCGTGCTGGGTGAGCCAGGCGATGTCCTTCTCGGCGGAAGGTTCATAGTCCACGCCGTCGGCGCCGTACATTTCCGTGGCGATGGTGGCGATCTTGTCCTTGATGGGGAGTTCGAGCGGATAGAGGAAGCGGAAGTCGCTTTCGCGGTTTGCGGCATGAACCACCGTCTCGGCCAGGGCCGTTCCGCCTTCGCCACCTCGCGCGTACACGTCGCTCACCACTGCCGCACCCGCACCCGCCGTCAACGCCAGCTCCTCGACCAGCGCGACTTCCGAGTCCGTATCGCTTGCGAACCGATTGACGGCTACCACACAGGGAACGCCGAAACGGCGGACGTTTTCGATGTGCTTGGCCAAGTTGCCGGCACCCAGCCTCACCGCGTCCAGGTTCTCCGCCAGGATAGATCCGTCGAGCGGCTTGCCCGCCTGCACATTGAAGCGGCCGCTATGCACCTTGAGCGCCCGCACGGTAGCCACGATGACGGCCGCATCGGGCTTGAGACCACTGTAGCGGCACTTGATATCGAAGAACTTCTCCGCGCCCATATCCGTGGCGAAACCGCTCTCCGTCACCACATAGTCGGCGAGACGCACGGCCAGTTGGTCGGCGAGAATCGAGCTGTTGCCATGGGCAATGTTACCGAATGGTCCGCTGTGGATGAACACTGGCGTGTGCTCGGTTGTCTGCATCAAGGTCGGCTGGATGGCGTCACGCAGCAGAGCGGTCACAGCCCCGGCCGCTTGAAGGTCCTCCGCAGTCACGGGATGTCCGTCGTAGGCCGAGCCGACAACAATCCTTCCCACCCGCTGCCGCAGATCCTGCAGGCCCGTCGTCAACGCCAGTATCGCCATCAGTTCGCTGGCGGCGGCAATGTCGAAGCCCGTTTCCCTCGGAATGCCGTGGGTTTTGCCGCCGAGGCCAATCACGATATTCCGCAACGAGCGGTCCGAGACATCGAGAACGCGACGCCAGCCGATACGGCACGGATCCAGGCCTGACTTGTTGCCCTTGTGCAGGTGGTTGTCGATGATGGCCGCGAGCAGGTTGTGGGCGATCTGGACCGCGTGGATATCCCCCGTAAGGTGGAGGTTCAGGTCCTCCATGGGGATCACCTGGGCTCGGCCTCCCCCGGCCGCACCACCCTTGATGCCGAACACCGGTCCCATGGACGGCTGACGCAGGCACGCCACCGCCTTGTGCCCCAGGCGGCTGAGACCCAGCGCCAGACCGACGGTTGTGACCGTCTTTCCCTCTCCCAACGGCGTCGGCGTGATGGCGGTGACATCGATGTACCTACCTTTCGGGAGATTGTCGAGCCGCTCCAACGCGTCCAGCGAAACCTTGGCCTTGAACTTGCCGTAGAGGTTCAGTTCCTCCTCGAGCAACCCCAGTTCTTCCGCCACCTCTTCGATGCGCCGCGGCGCGATCGAACGCGCAATCTCCAGATCCCCCTGCATCCCCGTTACCCCCTGGCCGCTCAATTCACGGCTATCAAAAAGAACAAGAACGTGGAAAACATAGCCCGCCCGCCCATCTGGATCAACTGCGACGCGTCCGCTCCAAGCACGCCCCCCTGTTTGTCCCTGCTTACGGTTTTGATTGGCGCTTTCGCAGACTGATGCGCTCGACGGCGAAAAGAACCTCATGATTTCTGTCTCGTGAGTACCATGTTCGCGAGGGCACATCAGGTAGTGGGTATCATGCGGCGAGCCTGCGTGCGTTGTTTTTGGACCAATCGAGGTGTTACTGGATGAGTTTCGCGAGGTTGGGTCCTGGGGAGCTATCCGCGAGAAGATGGGGTAAGGTGTTGCGCAACGCATAGGAGACGACGGCCTCGGAGGTGACAATGCCACGCCGATGGCGTGGATGGTGCGCAGCCAGAACCCGAATGAAGCCTGCCGGTTTTGGCATGATGGGCTCTGCCGTCCCTCCGGGACTGTACGAAAGGGGAGCGCAGAGGACCCCGGATTGAAATCCGGGGCTACTTTCTGTCGTCCCTACGGGACTTGCAGGATCCAGTCGCCTGCGCGACTTGCCTGCGCGGCTTGCCTGCGCGACTTGCCTACGCGACTTGCCTACGCGACTTGCCTACGCGACTTGCCTGCTCGACTTGCCTGCTCGACTTGCCTACGCGACTTGCCTGCTCGACTTGCCTGCTCGACTTGCCTGCTCGACTTGCCTGCTCGACTTGCCTGCTCGACTTGCCTGCTCGACTTGCCTACGCGACTTGCCTGCTCGACTTGCCTGCTCGACTTGCCTGCTCGACTTGCCTGCTCGACTTGCCTGCTCGACTTGCCTGCTCGACTTGC
>JADLCA010000497.1 GCA_020847495.1 Candidatus Hydrogenedentota bacterium
ATGTGAACCTGCCGTTCATCACGGCGGACGCGTCGGGTCCGAAGCACCTGAACTACCGCCTCACGCGGGCGAAGCTCGAACAGCTCTGCGAAGACCTGCTCGAACGCAGCAAGAACCCGTGCCTGCGGGCGTTGGAAGACGCGGGCCTGTCCGCGAAGGACATCGATGAGGTGATCCTCGTGGGCGGCATGACGCGCATGCCCGCCGTCGGCGAAATCGTGAAGCAGCTCTTCGGCAAAGAGCCGCATCGCGGCGTAAACCCGGACGAGGTCGTGGCCGTCGGCGCTGCGATTCAGGCGGGCGTGTTGTCGGGCGAAGTGAAGGACGTGCTTCTGCTTGACGTGACCCCGCTGTCCCTGGGCATCGAAACGCTGGGCGGCATCACGACGAAGTTGATCGATCGCAACACGACGATCCCCGTCACGAAGCGGCAGATCTTCTCGACGGCCGCGGACAACCAGACGGCGGTCACGGTGGTGGTGCTCCAGGGCGAGCGCGAAATGGCGTCGGATAACCGGGTACTCGGGCGCTTCAACCTCGAGGGGCTGCCGCCCGCGCCGCGCGGCTTGCCGCAGATCGAGGTCGCGTTCGATATCGACGCGAACGGCATCGTCCACGTGTCCGCGAAGGACCTCGGCACGGGCAAGGAGCAGAAGATCCGCATCGAGTCTTCAAGCGGCCTGTCGAAGGATGACATCGACCGCATGGTCCGCGATGCCGATGCGCACGCGCAGGAAGACAAGAAGCGGCGGCACGACATCGAAGTGCGGAACAACGCGGACGCGTTGCTCTATGCGACCGAGAAGACGTTGAAAGAACATGGTGACAAGATCGACGCCGGTGAGCGGTCCAACGTGGAGTCCGCGTTGGGCGAGTTGCGCGAAGCCCTGAAAGGCGAAGACACCGCCCGCATCGAGGCGGCCGCGCAGAAGGTCACGACGGCTTCACATAAGCTCGCGGAAGCGATGTATCAACACGCGTCCGCAGCCCAGCAGACCGCCGGTGCGCCCCATACGGGTCCCGTTGATGAAGGCCAGGCCAAGCCCGCGGACGCGTACGACGCGGACTTCACCGTGGTCGACGACGGGAAGAAAGACGGGCACGCCGCGTAACCATAGATCGTTGCGACGCCGGTGGTGCAGTCAGGAGGCTGCACGCCGGCGTCGCGCTGTTTGAGGGCGTGTATGGTGGCTTGTGTTTATGCGTGGCGCTGGGGCTTTACATCCCCCTCGGCCCTTCGGGCCTGCCCCCTTCAAAGGGGGACCCCAGACGGCCCTTCGGGCTGAGAAGATTGTAATATATGCAACACTAGTGTGGAATTGGTCCCCCTTTGAAGGGGGTGAAGGGGGATGTTCCTTTATTCGCCTTCCTGATCGCGCGTGGCGCGCCACTTCACGGCTATACGCCACCGTTCTTGCACTCTCCTGAGGATTTTCTGACAACTCCGTCTCACGCATTCTCTATACTGACTTGCGGCTACGAGAGAGATCTTCCTTCGTCATAGGCTGAGAGGAGGTTCACATGTTTCAGCGTTCAAGATTGGCGTGGTTCAACATTGCAGCGGTCTTCTGTGTAGCTCTGTGCGGCGGCGCGCACGGGCAGACGGCCGAAGTGGGCGCGGCCCCCACGATCACAAAGGTGTCGCTGTTCAAAAATGGGCTCGGATACTTCAACACGACTGCGAGTTTGCCATCCGGTACGAGTACCGTACGGCTCGGCCAACTGCCCGTGCCCGTCTTCGGGACGTTCTGGGTCGAGTACCCGCAGGAGCTGAAACTTCGTGCGCTAGTCACGGGCATGGAGGACGTCGAAGAAGCTGCGCCCGTCCAGAATCTCGCGGAGTATCTCAAGGCCAACACCGGCAAGAAGGTTACGCTATTCATGAATGTGGAGGGAACCATCACGCTCAAGGGTACGTTGTTGCCCCTTGCGAAGCCTGTGGAAGCGCCCTCGGCGCCCTCCACATATGTGATGGGACCGCGCCCGGTGTCCGATGGACGAAATGTCTACGTTGGCCCCGGCGGTGCTGGCGATCTCCTGCTGCTGCAAACTGACACGGGAACGGTCGCCCTGAGTCCGCATAGCGTCTCGCGCGCGGAGTTTGAGGGAGAGGGAATCCTGAGCACGACGACGAAGACCCAGAAGCGGCCATCCCTTCGCGTGGAGTTGGAGCAACCGGCAAACGGCGAGGCCGTGTCGCTCAATTACCTCGCACGCGGCATTACGTGGGCGCCGGGCTACAAGATCGACCTGTCCGATCCGAGTCAGGCCCGCTTGATCGCGCGCGCCCTCATCATCAATGAAGTCGCCGACCTCGATAACGTAAAGGTGGACCTCATCACGGGCTACCCGAACATCGCGTTCAGCGAGGTGTTGGGTCCCGAGGCGATGAGCCAACTGCTCGCGGATTTCCTTGCGTCGCTGGCCAGCGGCGGCACCCCATCTGACCGGGGACGTAACAGCGTCATGGCACAACAGGCGGTTGTCATGAACAACGAGTTCTTCGTGAGGCCATGGGAGTCCGCTCCGGGTCCAGCGTACTCGACCGCCGCGGCAGGCATGCGCGCGGAAGACCTCTACATGTACCCCCTCGAACACGTGACCCTCAAAAAGGGCGAGACCGCGTGGCTTCCCCTGTTTGCCGCGGAGTTGCCGTACAAGCACATCTACACGTGGTCCATCGGAGACACGATCAACCAGGAAGACCGTTCAAGTCCGAACCAGCAAGAGCAGAACCGCCGCCCGGCGGAGGAGGTCTGGCATTGCTGCCGTCTCGTGAACAAGCTCAGCATGCCGCTCACGACCGCGCCCGCGGAGTTCACCACCAATGGCGCGTTCACCGGTCAGGACATCTGCTACTACACGGCGTCCGGCGCGGAGACCACGATACGTATGAATCGCGCGATGAATGTCCTCGCGGAACAGGCTGAAGTTGAGATGAGCCGCAGGCTCAGTGCCGCGACTTTCAACAACTATCCGCACGACCTCGTGCAGGTGCGCGGCGAACTGAAACTCCAGAACCGGCAGGACAAGGCTGTCACCGTGGAGATCACCAAGGCGATGTCGGGCGAGGTTCTCAACATGACACCCGAAGGCAAGGATGTGAAGACGGCGACCGGGCTCAAGCAGATCAATCCGAAACACAACCTGACCTGGACGCTCGAAGTGCAGCCGGGCGAGGAAAAGGTGATTTCGTACACCTATGAGGTGTACGTGCGAAGCTGAAATCCGGTTCACCACCAAAGGCACGAAGGACACGAAGAGAAGCAGAAGAGAATGCAGTATTGACACCGCGAAGCCCCGAAGATCGCGAAGGGAAAGACAAAGATCAAGATTTCACCACGAAAGGCACGAAACACACGAAAGAAGAGTGAGAGAAAAGCAGATCCACCGCGAAAGACACGAGGAGAGGCAGAGAAAGGCAGAAAGAAGCCGGCCCCGAGCGATGAGTTTGCAGGGAGACGTCAAGGCGTAGCGCGGATGCCGGCCCGCGCACGCCCCGGATCGATCGGTCTGATCTGTCCGATTTGCGGTTCGCAAGGGGTGTGCGCGATAGGAAACGCGATTCGCCGGGCTTCGTAGAAGCAGCACCCTGGATACCCCTTCGCCTCTCCGATGTGGACATATGCCTCCCCGGCATGTACCCTTAC
Organism: Candidatus Hydrogenedentota bacterium; assembly: GCA_020847495.1. Taxonomy (GTDB): domain Bacteria; phylum Hydrogenedentota; class Hydrogenedentia; order Hydrogenedentales; family SLHB01; genus JAHDWY01. The sequence continues at coordinate 3,651 of JADLCA010000497.1, forward strand.
CTCAACGCCGTGGGCGGATCGCGGCGTCACGCACGTGGAACCAACCTGAGAGGCGTACCATGGCTGACCACGCGAAGGAGACGACGGGGAAAGACCGCATTCACAAGGGCCACTATCTCACCTTGCTGGCCGCGTTCCTGGGGTGGATGTTCGACGGGTTCGAGATGGGTCTGTTTCCCATCGTGGCGCGGCCCGCGTTGCTGGACATGGCCAGCGCGTCCGCCATCGAGAATCCGGAAGCGTTCGTGGGCTGGTGGATGGGCATCATTACCGCGCTCTTTCTGATAGGCGCGGCCCTGGGCGGGTGGATCCTCGGCTGGCTGGGTGACAAGATCGGGCGCGTGCGGGCGCTGTCCCTCAGCATTCTGCTGTATTCGCTGTTCACGGGAATGGGCTACTTCGCGCAGGAACCGTGGCACCTCGGCCTTTTCCGCGTTATCGCGTCGATCGGCATGGGAGGAGAGTGGTCGCTGGGTGTTGCCCTCGTCATGGAATGCTGGCCCGAACGCTTCCGGCCCTATATGGCGGGCATCATCGGCGCCGCGGCCAACTTTGGGTTCCTCTCGATTGGCATAATCGCCTTCACGATTCCCGTCACGCCCGATTCGTGGCGTTGGATGTGGCTCGTCGGTGTTGCCCCCGCACTTCTCGTATTCTTCATCACGCTGTTTGTGCCTGAATCCACCCGCTGGAAGGAGTCCGTAGGCAAGGGAGGCCACACGACGCCGTTGCGCGAGGTGTTCGCCCGCGTGCGTCTGCGCACCACCATCATTGGTATCATCCTCACGTCCGTTGCCCTCATCGGCACCTGGGGTTCCGTGCAATGGATTCCCGTTTGGGTCGATCAGCTTGTCGGGCCTTCCATGCCCCACGCAAAGGCGATGGTCGGCATATGGTCCGGTCTCGGCGCGATTGTTGGCTGCATCGGCGGCTCCGTGCTGTGGCGCAATGCCGGCCGGCGCGTCTCCTATTTCACGCTGTGCTTGGTCTCTCTTGCCGCGTGCAGTCTGCTCTACCGCGGCGGTTTTGCATACGGCACGACCTTTCAGATCCTCGTCTTCCTCGCCGGTATGACAACTGCCGCGTTCTACGGATGGTTCCCGCTGTTCCTTCCGGAACTGTATCCGACCCGCATGCGCGCGACCGGGCAAGGCGTGTGCTTCAACACAGGCCGCGTGTTCGCCGCGGCGGGCTCGTTGATGAGCGGCCAACTCGTCGCCTTCTTCGACGGTGACTATGCCAAGACCGGTGCCTTGATTACCTTGGTCTACGTCCTGGGCATGGCATGCGTCTGGCTTGCACCCGAGACCAGGGGCAAGCCCTTGCCGGAATAGGCGCCTGGGGCCTGCAGCCCGTGGTGTTTGCATCGATCAGGTGTCGCCATTACTCTAATTCCCATGCGGTTGCACTCGTTAAACCAGGGGGACCTATGAAACGCTTGCCACATTTCTACGCGCTGTTGCTTGCCGTGCTGGCCTGCTGCCTGTTTGCCGCGCCGGGCTTTGCCTTTCTCAAACCTGAAGACGTAGCGGGGCCGCTTACGGTCCAGATCGAAGGGCCTGCTGAGATCAGCTCTGTCAATACGCCTGTGGAGTATGCGGCGGTCATCGTGAATAGCGGGGGAGACGCCGTCGACGGCGCCCTTCGCATCGCGGTCATCGATGATTGGCGCGCGGAACCTGCCTCATCGGCCTTCCATGTGGATGCCAATGCAACGACGCGAATTCCCTTCACCGTCACGGCAGGCCCGATGACCGTCTCCGCTTTGTACCCCATTCACGTCTACGCTGAATTCAAGGCGGGCGAAACCGCGTTCACAGCGCATCCAATCGCGATCGTGACCACCAAACTCGCGTCGGCCCCCGCGTCGATGGGCAAGAACGTGTGGAGTCCGGCATCCCTTCCCGCGGGTGGCGCGCTTGCCTTGGGTTGGCAGCCGGTGTTTCGTGTCGTCACGGCAGAATTCGGCAAGCCTGCGGAGACAATGCCGGTGGCTTGGCAGGGTGTGCACGATGGCAACCGGGGCAGCGCTCAACTTAACCAAGCGGTGACCCGCGGTTCGGAGCGACACGCCCTCGCCATGCACCCGTGCTGGTTTGGCGGCAGGATCGGCTCCATCTGGACCGAGTTTCCGGTGCAACTGCCGGACTCAGGCCCGATCACCCTGAGATTTGGTACGGCCATTCGCGACAACGATGCGGCCCACAACGAGCCGCCCAGCGACGGTGTGACGTTTCGCGTGCGTGTCGCGCCATTCGACGCGCCAGAAGGCGAGGCCGGCCAAGTCCTCTTCGAACGCCACAGCGCCGCGAAGCAATGGGAAGACAGCGAAGTAGATCTGAGCGCGTTCGCGGGCCAGGCGGTTCGCATCCAACTCGAATGTCACCCCGGGCCGAAGAACGACAGTACCTGCGACCAAGCGTACTGGGCGGAGCCCATCTTGCTGGCAGGTGTTCCTGCGACGGCGGCCACAGCGGAACCGCGCGTACTTACCGAAGGCGTGTTGCGCCTCGCGGGCGAGGAGCATACCTTCTCTGTATCCTTGGGAAGTGCGGGTCTGCTGAATGGCGCCGTCGAGTTCAAGGGCCCGCGCGGTGAGTTGGGTATAAACGGGTTTGTTGCGCGCGCCGCCGGTTCTCCTCTCGGCGCCGATGCGTCCGCATGCATCCTTCGCAACGTGTCCATTGAGACTGGTCCGCACGGCCCTCAGGTGCGCCATGCATTCAGTAGTCCGCTCGGCAGTTTCGATTTGCTGGCGGAAGTCTGGGCGGAAGGCGCCGGTCTGCGCATTCGCTTCTGGCTGGAGAACACGCCTGAGCCCAAGCCCTGGCAAGTGGCCTACCTCGAGAAGGTCGCCCTCGGGCCGTGGAGCCGTGACGTTCATCGCCTATACGCGGGCGTGGGTAACGTGATCGAAAAGCCCGAAGCGTGCATGCTCCACTTCGACGGCCATCAGCTTTCGACCTCATTTGTAGGACTGGATTTCGTGGATGCCCCAAGCCTGGTTCAAGCCGTGGATGTGCCGCCTACCATGTTCCGCGCGGCACCGGCGGAGCACGTCGCCTCGCTCGAAACACCGCATGCGCTGACGTGGACGCTGATTCCAACCTCCAATGTGTGGGAAGGCGTGAAGGCGTGGCGCGGTCTGAACGGCCTGAAAGCCGCGGGTGGCGTCCAGCGCGCCGCGGGCCGTTTCGTCTTCGATCTCTGGGGTGGGCACTACGCATCAAGTGCGGCCGCTCTCGAACATGCCTTTGCGTACGGGCTCACGGACTCGATGGTCGTCTGGCACAACTGGCAGCGCTGGGGATACGACTATCGCCTGCCGGACATCTGCCCGCCGAATCCGGAACTCGGCACGGTTGATGAGTTCCGCTCGCTCATCGATACGTGTGTGAAGCGCGACGTTGTTTTCGCGCCGCATGATAACTACATTGACTTCTACCCTGATGCGGACGACTACTCCTACGACCTTGTCGCGTTTCACGGGGATGGCAAGCCGTTCAAGGCGTGGCTGAACGAGGGCCGCGGCGCACAAGCCTACCGGTGGCGCGTGGACCAGCTTCGGCCTTATTTGGAACGCAACTTGGGTATCATAAAGAGGGACTACAAACCTACGGGCTACTTCATCGACGTGTGGTCTTCAGCGGGCCCGCATGATTTCTGGACGCGCGAAGGGCGTTTCTTCGATCGTGTGTACACGCGCCAGGTGTGGGGCGAGTCCTTCGCATGGATACGCGAGCAGCTTGGCGGCAACGCGCCCCAGATCTCTGAGAGCGGCCACGACCAGCTTATCGGCTGGCTCGATGGCGCACAGACCAACCACCTTCGCGTCGATGCGAATCCTCCCGCCGATGCAGGCTGGATGATATGGCCCATCCGTTGCGCCGATGCCGAGCGCGTCCCCTGGAGTGACATGGCGCACCACGACCGCTTCGCCCTGCACGGCGCGGGCTACGGAAGCCGCTATGCGGCCGGTCTCGACTCGCGGCTGCATGGTATCTACAGCGACGACTACATGACATCCGAAGTTCTCGCCGGGCATCCGGCGATGGTGTCTTCACCGTTCGGACGCGATGTCGTTCGCAAGTACTGGCTGCTCCACGACGTGATGCGAGGCCTCGCGCTCCAGACCATCGAGTCGGTGGAGTTCGCCGGCGACGATATTCACCGTCAGCATGTGAGTTGGGCCAACGGCGCCCGCGTGTCGGTCAATCGCGGCGCAGAAGATTGGGATGTGGAGGGCCACACCCTGCCGCAGTATGGCTTCTACGCTCATGTGCCCGTCGAAGGCGGCGCCGCGGAGGCCGCCATCGAACGGCGCAACGGCGTTATCGTGGAGTGGGCCACTTCACCTGAGGCTGTTTACTGCAATGCGCGCCCCGTGATCGAGGCGGTGGCGCCCGTGAGCGTGAATGCGGAAGCCCCCACGGTTTCCTCCAGCAACACCATCGATATCCCGCTGCATTGGCAAGCGGATAGGCCATTCGGCGAGTCCCTGCGTGTCTTTGTGCACCTGATCGACGGTAACGGGAAGATCCGGATGCAGGGGGATTACGACCCCACGCCGCCAACCACGGAATGGCAAGGGACTATCGATGCCACAGCGCATGTCCCGCTGCGCGATGATGTGGCCATGGGCCAGTCGTTTGCTTTGCACGTGGGTTTTTATCATGCTGGCTCCGGCGCACGCGTGCCGTTCCGCGCGGGACGTGGCGGCGATCATAGCGCGATCCTCGGCACGATGACGCTGAATGGCGAGAATGGACAAGTCCGTTCGCTCGCCTGGAAGCCGGAACCGGCGCAAGCGGATCCCTATCTCGAACGCTTCAATGTGGAAGGCAAAGCCGTGGATTTCGGGTCAATCGCCACCAACGGCGCGTGCCGGATTAGCATGGGGGAGAATGCGGCGTTGCTCGTTACTCCGCTGCCTGAAAGCCCTTTATTCAATGTTGAGATAGAAACCAATGCACTTCCTTGGACTTTGCCATCCTACACGCGCATGGAATCTCTTGCGTCGCCGGAAACGGTCAGTAACAGCAGTTCCTTGACAACGGGTAGCACCCCAATCACTCTCCAGTGCGAAGCCGGAGTCTTTGCGTATCGGTACATGACACAGTAGCGGCGCAAACGAGGGCTATTATGGGGCGGGGGATGATGCGTCCGGAAGAGCGGGCGCTTCGGCCCTTGCACCGCTTTGTTTTCTGAGGACCCGTTCACGCGCGCGTTTGGTGAGTTCGTTGCCGGGCTGCAAGCGTTCCACCTCATCTAGCTCCCGCAGCGCGGAATCATATTGCCCCGCTGCTTCATGGGCTGTAGCGAGGTTGAACCGGGCATCGACCCTTTTCGGGGCTATCTTCACCGCCTCGGCAAACGCTCCGGCGGCGTTGGGGTAATCCCTCTTCCTCCAGTAGGTCTGGCCCAATGCCATTGGAAAGTCGGGGTCCTCGGGATCCATGGCGGCTGCCTGAGCATACTTGTCAATCGCGTCATCCAAACGCCCTTGCGCGATGTATCGATCCGCATACATGGCATACACCACGCCCAGATTGTGCTGGGCCTCGCCAAAGCCGGGCATTATTCTCAGCGCTTCCTTCAGATACCGTTCCGCGCCTTCAAGGTCGCCTTCTTCGGCCAGTGACACGCCCAAGTGGCAGTACCCCGGCAGATTGTCCTCCGTGACCGCGATCGCATGTTCCCATAATGTGCGAGGAGTTCGCCACACGCCGGCATAGACCCACGAAACGCACATGAACGCGGCGAACACTGCCGCGGAGCCTGCAAGCACCGGACCGCGCCATTGGGGCTTTGTCTGCAGGGCCCGGTCGATTCCCCAAACGAGCGCTATGAAGATCCCGATGAGCGGTACGTACGTGTACCGGTCCGCAAGGGCCTGTGCGCCCACCTGAATGATGCCGATGACGGGTAGCAGCGTGATCAGGTACCACAGCCACCCAACGATGAAGTACGGATGTCTCTTGTGGTTGACCAGCGCCAAGGCGGTCAGCGCGGCCAACACGGCCACTGCGCCCAGGACCTTCCAAACCGGGATTAACTCCGGGTACGGGTAGAATGGGGAGAGGCCGGAGGGCCAGATCATCTTCAGTAGATAGAGAACGTAAGAGACGAGGGAGTTCTCGATGCGGAGGAGCAAGGGTCTTCGGTCCAGTGTGGCCACGGTTCCCGAGGCTTGCTGCACCAGGAGCGTTACAATACTCACGAGAATCGCCAGCGCGAGAAAGGGCAGTTTCTCACGGCACAACTGCCACGCTTCCCGCAGGTAGTGGACGCCACGCTTCGGGTTTGCCGTGAAGCGGCCAAGTGGCCAGTAGTCCAGGAGCAGGAGTACTATCGGCAGCGTGACGAGCATCGGTTTCGCGAGCAGCCCCAGTGCGTAGAAGGCAAGGGAGAGTGCGTACGCAATCCTGCTTCGGGTGCCGGCGTACCGGGCGTAGGCAAGCATCGTCAGCATCCAGAAGAAGGTGCTGAGCACATCCTTGCGTTGCGCCACATGCGCCACGGACACCACGTGCAGCGGGTGCACCCCGAAGAGCAGCGCCACTGCCGCGCTGGGCCAAAATGCGCCCGTTGCGCGGCGAAGTATCAGAAAAAGGAGGAACGTGTTGGCGCTGTGCAGCAACAGACTGCTCAGATGATGCCCTATCGGGGCAAGGCCATAAAGCGTGCAGTCAACGATATGGGAAAGCATCGTAAGCGGATGCCAGTTTGCGGCACACACGCCCGTCAGGGCGTAATACAGACTCTCCAGAGTTAGGCCTGCCTGAACCGCGGCATTCTCGGTGACGTAGAGTTCATCATCGTAGTGGACGAAGCCATTGTAGAGAACTCGTGAATACGCGATGAATGTGATGCTGGCGAGCACCATGCCCACGAAGAGAGCCGTCTTGTGTTCCCGCTGCTCTGCGGCCCGGTGTGCCACGCGCTCTTCCCGGGACTCCTGTCCACGCTTCTGAGTTTGTTTCTTCTTTGACATCGCTGTGTGGCCTGGCACGTTGCTCGTTGTTTGGGTTCATCCCCCGTGTGGCTGGAACTGCGTGTCACGCCTACCGGGCGCCACGTGGAGAAAGCGAAAAGGCCACGTACGCATCCCCTTCCGCGCTGCCAATCTTACCACCTGCGGCGGCCACAGCGACATATTGCCGCCCATCGATTTCGTACGTGCACGGGGTCGCGTAACCCGCGGCCGGCAATGGGGCCTTCCAGAGTTCTCTCCCGTTCTTCTTGTCGAATGCGCGGATGCAGTTGTCCTTCGTGGCCGCGATGAACACCAGGCCCCCCGCCGTTACAACCGGCCCGCCGTAGTTCTCCGTACCCGTTCGCGACATGCCTTGGGCGGCTAGTTCAGGGGTTTCACCCAAAGGCACTTGCCATGCGAGTTCGCCCTTGTTCAGGTCGATGGCGGTCAGCGTGCCCCAGGGCGGTTGAACGGCGGGATAGCCATCTTGATCGACGAAACGATGGTAGCCGGTATGTGCGTACCAGCGTTCGCCAGCGTCTTCCTGGCTGGAGGATTCCAGCATCGCCTTCATCTGGGCGGCCTTCTGCTCGTCCAATTCCAGGAGATACCGGGCCATTGCATTGACTTCATCTTCCGTCAAGTGCAGGTAGGATGGCATTCGTTCGCGGCCGTGGCGGATGAGGTCCACCAACGCAGCGGGCGCGAATTTCGCCTTCATTCCGTGGAGCGATGGGAACTCGAGCGTGGGATCGCCCTTGAGGTCGGGGCCGTGGCACAGCATGCAGTTCTCGGCATATACCCGCGCGACCATGGCGTCCTGGCCGGAACCTCCCTCGGGCTGCACCTTGTACAAGGTGAGTATCCAGGCCATCTCGCTGGCATTCACGTAGAGCATGCCTGTCTTGGGGTCATACGCCGCGCCGCCCCATTCGCCGCCTCCATCGAAGCCCGGAAAGATCAGCGTGCCCTCCAGGCTGGGCGGCGTGAAGGGTCCCGTATTGCGCGTCGCGCGCAGTTTCTCGAGCACGAACGCATGCGCCTCCGGGGTCCGGTTCGTGACCATGTCCTCCGTGAAGTGTTGGCGTCCGAATGCGGGCGGCTTCAACGGCACTGGCTGCGTGGGCGATGTTTCTTCGCCCGGCACATCGCTCGCCGGAACCGGCCGCTCCTCCACGGGAAACAACGGTTCGCCCGTGTCGCGATCCAGCAGGAACACATGGGCCGACTTCGTGATCTGCGCTACCGCGTCGCGCTTCTTCCCGTTGTGCTTCACCGTGACCAGATTGGGCGGTGCGGGCAGGTCGCGGTCCCACAGATCGTGATGCACGGTCTGGAAATGCCAGATGCGCCTTCCCGAAGCGGCATCCAGCGCAAGAACACTGTTGGCGAAGAGATTCGAGCCGACCCGGTCCGCACCGTAGAAGTCGAAGGCTGCCGAGCCCGTGGGCACGTACACGATGCCGCGTTTCTCGTCGAGACTCATTCCGGCCCAGCAGTTGGCGCCTCCTGCTGCTTTCCATGCATCGGGTGGCCAGGTCTCGTATCCCACCTCGCCGGGATGAGGGATTGTGTGGAACACCCACACGCGCTTGCCGGTCAACACGTCGAACGCCATGATGTCGCCCGGCGCGGCGGGATGCGCCTCATTCACCCGCACGGAGATGATGAGCGTGTTGCCGTAGATCACGCCGGGAGAGGTCGAGCTTAAGTACATCGTCGAGATATCACGCGCATAGGCGGTCTTGATGTCCACCGCACCCGCGTTGCCGAAGCTCTCTATGCAGGCGCCCGTCACTGCGTCAATTGCGTAGATATAGTTCTCGACGCAGGCATAGATGCGCTTGTCGCTTCCCGACGACCAGTACAGGACGCCGCGCACGACTGTCCCGCTGCCGGTGTTGTGCGCGGGCTTGTGGACCCACTCTTCACGCCCGGTATCGGCGTGCAGCGCGAATACGTTGCGCTCCGCCGAGATTCCATACAGCAGCCCATCGACGATTATCGGGTTGCACTGGACCTGGGCTTTGCCACCACTGTGATAGGTCCAGGCGGGCTTCAATCGAGCAACATTTCTTGTTGTAATCTGTTTGAGGCTGGAATAGTGCGTGTGCCCGGGGTCCCCGAGGTACCAACGCCATTCCTCGTGCACATCCGCGGCGCCTTCGGCCGCACACGCGGCGATGATGCACAAGACGACAACGGAAGGAAAGTTGCGGCCGCGAAATGCCGGGGATGAATACTCCATGGATGGAACCTCACCAGTGACCTTGCCCTTGCACGCGAGAACCGAAGATGCACGAGCGTAGAGAATCGGCAGAGCCATCTGCAACTTCCAGGGAATGGAAGGGGCGGCCGCCCTCCTGCTCCCATGCGATTTTGGTGCTGGGCGCGTATTCGCATAGACTACGTGCGCCTTGTCGCACAGCTATTCGTACGAGGGGAAGCCTTCAGCAAAGGGGACAAGTTTGCCGGAATCAAACGACAGCGAACACCAGCAGTCTCTGAATGACCTTGTCTTTCGCACGGGCATCGGAGTGTTTATCGCGGTGATGGCGGTGCTGTCCATTCCCCTGCTCACGGGCAAGGTCTACACGCACATCGATCTCGGCGGATTTCACCTCAGCGCGCGCGCGTTCTATCAGGAGAGCCTGCGTAATGGCGAGAGCTTTCTGTGGGACACGCAGGTCCTCTGCGGACACTACATCCACGGCGAAGGCCAAGGCGGCTACCTGCACCCGGTGCATTATCTGCTCTATCGTTTCCTGCCCCTTCAAGTGGCCTTCAACCTCGAATTGCTGCTCTGCTATCCGCTCATGCTCACGGGCTGCTACCTGCTGTTTCGGCGCTGGTCCTGCACGCGCGCAGCGGCCCTGATAGGTGCCATGCTCTTCACCTTCTCGGGATTCGCGATGCTCCGCTCGGTCCACATCCACCTGGTTGAAATGACCGTACACTTGCCCTGGCTACTCTGGGCCATCGATTGTGCGTTCACTTCGAGCACGCGGCGTGCGCGCGCCTGGTCCGTGTTCACCATTGCGCTGCTTACCGGATCGGCACTGCTCATCGGATACCCACAGTTCGTATGGATCATCGGCTTGGCCGAAGGAGTCTACACGGTGTCGCTGGCGACCAAGCACAGGCAATGGATGATGCCGCTGCAATTGCTCGTCGC
>JADLCA010000498.1 GCA_020847495.1 Candidatus Hydrogenedentota bacterium
CGTCATCACAGCGGCATGCTGCTCGTAGTTCGTGGGGAAGTCCGGCGCATCGCCTCGCGTCACGGTGACATCCACCACCATTCCGCGCTCTCCGGCCATGCGGCACAGCCGTTTCAGCCGCTCCAGATAGGGGGACCGCGCAGCGCCGTCCGGCGCCACGGCCGACACATTGTTGTCGAAGGCGTTCCACGTGACCCACACGCGAATCCAATTGAAACCCAGCGCGTAGAGATCGTCGAGGTCGCGTGCGACGACGGTTTCGTCTTCAACGCCGAGGGCCCCGTAGTAACTGCACCCCAGCAAGAACGTAGGCCGCCCGTCCAGCGTGAAGCGCGCCCCATCGACCCCCAAGACGGGTCCCTGGAGATTGTCTGCTCCGGCCAGAAGAAATGCCCCTACAAGAACCAAGAACATAAAGACTCTCCTTCCTCGCTACACCCTGATTGTACGTCTTGCCTTCACTGGGAGCGCCGGCATCCCTGCCGGCTCTCCTGATCGCAGTCGAAGTGATGAGCGGACATCTGCGGAAGGGGGGGATAGTCCCGTCTCCGCTCGAGGACTTGCTCCGCTTGCACGGACTTCATTCTTCTCGGCAATGGTGGGGGAACTTGTCAGCACACGGAAAAGGGGGACAGTCCCGTCTCCGCTCGAGGACTCGCTCCGCTTGGTACAGTCCCCCTTTTCCTCAGACTTTCAGTTGGGCGACGAGTTCCGCCCAGGCGCGGCTGCAGGGGTATTCGCCAGGGTATTTCAGGTACTCGGCGTGGCCGTCCATGAACAGCACGTTGGCGCCGCCGGGGACGTGATTGAAGTCGGTGGCGTCCACTGAGATCTTGTCGAACATCATGGGTAATTGCGACTGCGATATGTTCGACGCGGACGGGTTGTTGATGTCGGTGATGGAGAAGCGTTCGATTCCTTCCTTGAACCGCTTGGCGGTCTGGGTCTCGCCGTATTCATCCAAAAAGGTCCAGTCCTGGCTGAAGGACTCGATGGGTTTATTGCGCAGCACGTCTACGAACGCGTCGTAGAACAAGTAGGACATGTCCTTGGTCGCGGGGTCGGCCAGCCAGGCGGTCTTGAACACCCAGCCCGGGTAGATGTACGAGAGGTCGTCAAACAGGCAGGGGTTGGTGCTGCCGCTGGCACGTGTACCGCCGGGGCCATCTGGCCGGTTCCAACGGCCCAAGTCAAACTGCTCCTGGCCGTCCTGGTCAGACGGACACACCAGCACCCGGGCGTCGGTCAGATACTCCGGATAGAGGTCGCGCCCCTCAAACATCAGGAAGGAGTCGTTGCGCACATCGCAGGCCTGGCCCACCAGGGTCTGGATGGTCGGGTAGGAGTCTTTTGCTTCCCCAGCGTACATCTTCAGCGACAGGCCGAGCTGCCGTAAGTTGTTCAGACAGCTAACCCTGCGAGCCGCCTCCCGTGCGCGGGACAGCGCCGGCAGGAGCATCCCGGCGAGGATGCTGATAATGGCCACCACAACCAGCAACTCGATTAAAGTAAAACCGCGGCGATTCACTCGGATCCCTCCTGATGGTGCGCGCGTCGTGCACTTCCATATTACGCCCGTTGTGGCAAAGGTGGCAAGTGGGCATGTGCCCGGATGGCGTGCGCCGCCCTGGGCGCGGTCGCTGGAAACGGCACGTGAGCTCCATCCGGTGCATTTTGCTCGCCGCCAGAGATTTCTGCCCGCTCGGCGCTTCTGCAATTCATGTTATACTTGGGCGGGTGAGAAGCTGTGCGCAGCCATCTCGGGGCTGCTCCCAGCTTGGCCGGCGATGAGGGGAGAAGGATTGGGTCAAGGTGGTGCTGCCACCATCGTGCGCGCCGCGAAGCATGTACACCATGTCTTGCGGGGTGGGGCAGCCAACTACCTTGGAGAAGGTCGGCCGTGGGCATTGGGCAAATCCCGTCGACTCGGGGCGAATCTGAGCTGCCGGAACGCCAGGCGCTCGAAAGCCTTGCGCGCCTGCTGGAAAGCGCGCTTGCCGCAGACCCGGAACAACGCGCGGATGTGAACCTCCTTCCCGCTTCCCTCGCTCCGCTCGCCCTTCTGGTGAACGGTGTCCTGGACCGCCTGCACGACCTGTCTACACGCTGTGGCACACTTGAGACGCGACTGCGTGCGGAGCAAGAGCGCTACCTCCGGCTGGAGGCCAACATTCCCGGCGTCGTATACCGGTACGAGGACGACCTTGAGGGGCGCCGCTCCTTTACGTACATGAGCCCATCCTGCCAGGTTGTATTTGGGCTTGATCCCTCCGCCGTCATGGCTGACGCGGGATGTCTCATCTCTTCGCTGCACCCCGAAGACGCGGTACGTCTGGGGGCAGCCACGGCGCGTTCGGCGCGCACGCTACTCCCTTTCCGCGAAGAGCTGAGACGCGTCGAAAATGGCCGGATCCGCTGGTTCGATTGCATGTCGCGTCCAGTGCCCCAAGCCGATGGACGCATCGTGTGGGATGGCATCATGCTGGAGATCACGGAGCGCAAGCATGCTGAGGAACTGCTGTACCAGAAAACAGAAGAGTTGGACAACTATTTCACACATTCTCTTGAACTGCTGTCTATCAGCGATGCCCAGGGACGTTTCCGCAGGTTGAGCAACGCGTGGGAAGAGGCACTCGGCTACCCCATTGAGGAATTAATTGGGAAGCCATATCTGGAGCTTGTCCACCCCGACGACGTTGTTTCAACGTTGCGTGAGGCCCACGCGTTGGCCGCGGGCACTTCGGTTTCCGGCTTCGTCAATCGCTACCTTCACCGGGACGGCTCGTACCGCTACTTGGAGTGGAAGTCTTTTCCGGCAGGCTCTCGCGTGTACGGCGTGACGCGGGACATTACACAGCAAAAAGAAGCGGAGGATCGCCTTCGCCAGAGCGAAGCGCGGTTCCGGCGGCTTCACGAATCCATGCGGGACGCCTTTGTCAGCGTGGATCTGGACGGCAGATTCTTGCAGGCCAACCGGGCTTATGAGGAACTGGTCGGCTATTCGTTGGAAGAGTTGGGCAAACTGACGTTTCGTGACTTGACTCCACCGCAGTGGCACAGGATGGAGGACGAGATCCTCGAGACCCAAGTCATGGTCCGGGACTACTCCGCTGTGTACGAGAAGGAGTACATCCGCAAAGACGGCACCATCATCTTTGTGGAGTTGAGAACGATCTTGCTGCGGGATGAAGACGGCAAGCCGGAATCGTACTGGGCGATCATCCGCGACATTACGGACCGCAAACGCCTGGAGCGCGAGTTGCGCATGACGCAATTCAGTCTCGAGCACGCCAATCTCGCCGCGTATCAGATCGAAGAGGATACCGCCCGCATCACGGCTGTCAACCGGAGGGCCTGCGAAGACCTGGGATACGCCCGTGAAGAACTGTGCGGCCTGACCGTCATGGACATCGACCCAACATTCGACTATGCGAGATGGCGCGAGCATCGCAAGGGCGTGCGCGCATCTGGTGGTTCCCGAACCCTCGAATCCCTTCACCGGCGGAAGGACGGCTCCGAATTCCCCGTAGAGGTTAGCGTCAACTATATGGAGTTCGAAGGCGGCAGGTATTCCGTATCCTTCGCAAAGGACATCACCGAACGCAAGGAAGCTGAGAATGCCCTGCGCCTGAAGGAAAGCGCCATCGAAACCTGCCTGACCGCCATCGGCATGGCCACACCCGATGGCGTGCTTATGTACGTGAATCCCGCGATGCTGCGCATGTGGGCATACCCGGAACCCGGTATGCTCTTGGGACGCGACGTGGCCGATATTTTCGCGTCTAGAACGTTCATGTCCGAGATACTGGAGGTCGTTCGCGAGCAGGGTTTCTGGATGGGTGAAATCACGGCGGTGCGTTCGGATGGTTCCCCCTTCGAGGCTGAACTGACCTTGAGCGTCGTCAGGAACGTGGATGGTTCCCCTGCCTACATCGTGGGGTCCTGCAGCGATGTTACGGAGCGAAACCGGACCCTGAAGGCGCTGCACGACAGCGAAGAACGTCTACGCCTCGCCCTGCAGGCCTCCGAGTTGGGGATGTACGATTTCGACATCCATACAGGCACCTCCACGGTTAGTCCCGAGTATACTGGGATCCTCGGCTATGCCTCCGACGAATATGACTCGTCCACCGCTAACTGGCTTGAACTCATCCATCCGGACGACCGCCAGCGCATGGAGAACAGCTATCTTGCCTTGCTGCGCGGCGACATGAAGCGGGCCACGGAGAGCGAATTCCGGATGCGCCGGAAGGATGGCGAGTACATCTGGGTCCGTGCCGAGGGAAAGGTCGAGTTCTCGGAAGAAACAGGTCTGCCGTCGCGCATTCTCGGAACAATGAAGGACGTAACCGAGCAGAAATGGGCCGAGGAGATGCGCAATCAACTGGAGGCCCAGCTTGCCCAGGCCCAGAAGATGGAATCGGTGGGACGGCTCGCGGGCGGGATTGCCCACGACTTCAACAATATGTTGACCGTGATCCTCGGCTACACCGAGATGATCAGGTCCCAACTCCCCGAGAACGATCCGCTCCTCGAGGATGTGGCAGCGATCGAAAAGGCCGGCATTCATTCGCGCGATATCACCCGGCAACTGCTGGCCTTCTCGCGCAGGCAGGTGGTTCAGCCGATCCCGCTTGACCTCAACGAGTGCATCAATCTCACCCGGAAGACCCTCGCGCGCCTTATTGGCGAGGACATCGAGCTTCGATTCGACCCCGGCGACCACCTCTGGATGATTCACGTCGATCCCTCGCAGATCGACCAGATACTCGTGAATCTCGCGGTGAACGCCCGCGACGCCATGCCACAGGGCGGACGCTTCATCCTGGAGACGACCAATGTGCTGCTGGACGAGGCCTATTGTCATGACCACCCGGGCACGGCTCCGGGAGGTTATGTCGTGTTGCATGTGAGCGACACCGGAATCGGCATGGACAAGGAGACGGCCGCCCGGATATTCGAACCCTTTTTCACAACGAAGGAGATCGGCAAGGGTACCGGCCTTGGCCTGGCCACCGTGTATGGCATCGTCAGTCAGAGCGGCGGACATATCCACGTGTACAGCGAGCCGGGCAAGGGCACCACGTTTTCCATCTACATTCCGCGCTACCTGGGCAGGCAGGAGCGGGATCTGCCGCCCGATGAATCCGCGCCGGTCCATGGCAGCGGCACGATCCTCATGGTGGAAGATGAGGCAATGGTGCGCGAAATGACCAAGACCATGCTGCAAACCTTGGGGTATCGTGTCCTGGAGGCTGAAGGCCCCCGGGAAGCGCTCGCGCTCTGCGAGAACTTCCGCGAGCCAATCGATATGTTGATGACGGACGTCGTGATGCCGGTGATGAACGGGCGCCAACTCCGCGATCGCATTACAAAGTTGCGGCCCGGAATCCAGGTGCTCTACATGTCCGGGTATACGGCCAGCGTCGTGCTGAAGGACTTGCCGGGCGAAAACGTGCACTTCGTGCAGAAACCCTTCACCCTGCGCGAACTCTCGCGCCGCGTGCGCGAGGCCATGCAGCGACCATAGCGGCGCCGGCGGACGCGAATCGCTAGAGTTCGCTGAGCCCTTTAAGGGGAGGCTCGGGCGTCCCCACCTTGGCTGGCGGCTTGAGGGCTTCGGCCAGGACATCGGCGTTTCGCCGGGTTGATTCCACTCCATTTCGCTGGAGTGTGGTCATGAGCAGGCCCACCGATTTCACCTCGAAGGCCGTCGCTTCAATCGTCACGATTCCGACCCTCTGAAGCCGGAGCAACACGCCGGCCCAAATGTCGCGAAGATTCTTCCGCACGGGCCAGAACAAAAAGAGCAGAAATGCAAGGAGGCCCAGCATGGCCACGCCCCCCGCGTTGCTGGATACCCCGAGCAGCAGGGCGAGCGCAAATACCGTCGTGCCGACCATGATCCCGAGCCCCACGTAGTACTCCAGCTCGGAATGGTCCGCTCCTGCATTGCCCGCAGACTTCCCCTGCGAGCGGATCCACGCGAGGCTCACATAACCCACCGCGAACGCCGCGGGCACGGTCAACAGCCGAGCACAGAGATGCCACGCGGGCGCGACCAGCGGCGCGAACGAACCGATATCGAAGAGCCCCGCGATGGCCACGGGCACCAGCAGCAGGAAGGCTGCGTAGATGAACAGGCACACCGCACGCGATGCCGTGTCGGAGAAGGAACCTTCCGCCTTTCCCGCAGGAGTGAAGAGGGCGTTCAGCTCGCGCTTGAGCCACGGGGTTTGGAAAAGGCCATGGACGGTGTGGGCGAGCCAGCCGCTGGCGAGAACCGCTGAGAGAATCACTGCGGCGACCTGCCAGCCGCGAATGATGGCCGTCTGCGCGAAATCGACCATGGGCTCGATCTCGCGCAGCCACCCGATCACGCAGACCACGCCCAGCCATACCGTCAGTGTGAACAGCCAGCCGACGACAGATGACAGCAAGGACGGTTCGCGCCTCGCAAGGAGAGGTTGGTCGGCTTCGTCCGGGGCCGCCCAAGGCGCACGCAGGTAACGGTCAATGCCCTTCCTGACCAGCAGCCCCCGAGCGATACGCCCCGCGAGCAGACCCAACCCCAGTCCCGCCACGACTATCCCGGCGTCGCGAATCCCCGACCGCACCACCTCGCTCAGGCCGTTCCACCACACCGTCAGGTCGTTCATTGGCCGTCCCTCCCCCAAGTGGCGTGACATGGCACATACAATTCAGAAGAACTGAAGAACACAGGCGAGGGCGCCTATGCCACACGCGC
>JADLCA010000499.1 GCA_020847495.1 Candidatus Hydrogenedentota bacterium
ATCGTCAGGATCGCCTGGCTCCGGTCTCGGAACTGCTCGATCGCGTCGGGGGCCTCCGCGGCCATGCTCTCCGTCACCAGCACCAGGGCCACGTCCGCCTCCCGCGAGAGACGGCCCAGTTCGCTGTGCAACCCCTTCCCGTCCACACACCCCGCGATCTCGAAGCCGGCCCCTTTGAACCCCAGGATCAGGTGCCGCTCGCCGACTGCCACCGCCCTAAACATGGGCCACCCGCATGCGCTGCTTCAGCGCTGCGCCCTCGATCCGGCTCAAGCGCCCGCAAACGATGAGTTTCATGTTGTGTGTCTCGCTTGCCACCGTGCGCAGGAAGGACAGCACCCGCTCGGGGCCCGCCACCTGGCCTTGGCCACGCCGGGCCATCGTCACGAGATGATTCGCGGCAAGGTCATCAAAGCGCTGCGCCTCCTCTCCTGCCGCCTCCTCGAATGCCTGGCGCAGGAGCTGGCCCAAATCGCCAGGGATCGCCTCCGCCCAATTGGCGGGCTCCGCCGACGAAAGTACTGCCGCGAGCAGGGGCGTCAGCGAACCCATCGGCAGCATGTACTGCTGCATCGTCCGCGCGGGGATGCCGCTTTTCAGGCGCCTCCAGAGCGCCACCAACGCGCGCGAAGCCACCCTGTCGGCCGCATACGCCCGCACGAGTGGGGCATCGACGGACTCGCCGAGCGCCAGCAGATGCCTCAGATACGCGGCATCGAGGATGACGTCCACCAGCGTGTGCCCCCGCTCTTCTTCAATCGCCGCGCGGGCCTCCTCGGCCGTCTCCCGGAATGGGGCCGGCAGGACGCTCGCATCTCCGCTGGCCGCGTCACGCAACTGCTCGCGGGAAAGCATGGCCTCCGCGAAGGGGAAGTCTGTCTGGCCGGTCACCGCGAGCTTCAGGTTCAGATAGTCGTCGCGCAGGATGAAGATATTGGCAACCGCCGGATTCGGGCAATCGCTCCGGATGGATTTCACCAGCGTATGGAAGAACCCGTCTATGATGCCGCTCCAATCCTGCCAATCCGAGCCGGACACGACGGATTCGCGCAACGGCGATTCCTGCAGTTGGCGCATCATGTCTTCCACGCGGCTGTGCGACACCAAGGTCTGGAAGAACTCGGGTGACAGCAATCGCGCTTCGAGCGCGCTCACGCGCCCGCACACGAAACCCCACTCGGACTGAAATGGCGTCAGGGCTATCACGGTTGTGCCGGCATCCTAATCCTGAAACAACTCCGCGGCGATGCGCGGGGCTAATTCGTATTCCATATCTTTCAACAGCGTGTCCAAGGTCTGGTCCACTTCAAAGGCGCCGCCCACGAAGATGAAGCCCCCGGGTTCGGCGAGTGGCTTTGTTTCGTCAACGACGAGCTGCTTGGAGCGGTCGCGGCCCGCGTTGAAGGAAGCGAGAATCCCCGCAAACACCGCGCGTTCACTGGGATGAATGCGAAGCTTGCCGCCCAAGCCGCCCGCGGCGCAGTCCAGCAAGCGCCGCATGACTTCCGCATACTGGCTCGCATCGCCCGTGAGAATCTGCTGGCGCGCCTCGTGGAAGATCCGCGCCAGCAATTCGTTGCGCTTCGCGAGGAGTTGCTTGCCCGCGGCGCCTTTCACCTGCAGAAGCTTGCGCGCGAATTCCTCGTCAATGGCCCGCGTCGCGGCCTGGTACTGCCGCTCTGCTTCCCGCGCAACCGCTTCCTGCTCCGCGGCAACGCGCTCTTGCGCGGCCTGCCGGGCGGCTTCAAGGACGCGCTCGGCTTCGGCTTGCGCCGAGGACTTCACGGCCTGCTGTATTTTGTCGAGTGCCACAACTCTGCTCCCCGTTCGCGACGAACTGGTTTCCGGCTTATTGCGCCGCGGGCGCCGCCAGGTATTGCAGGACGTTGGCGCCTTCCGCGTTGTTGGTCAACCACAGGGTGAATAGGATCGCGGCGAGCAGCGCCACCACGGCGTAGGTTTCCACAAGGGCCGGAAACAGGATGGCACGCCCGGCGGCGTCCTCGCGGCGCCCGACCAGGGCGATACCCGCGGCCGACGCCTGGCCCTGATAGACCGCGCTGAAATACTGGACTATCCCCGCGCCCAATCCGACCAGCGCCAGGGCAAGCCCCGTGCTGGGCGAGACCGTCACCGTTCCGCCGATCAAACCAGTCCGCTGGGCCATCATGAAGGCGATGATGAACCCATAGAACCCTTGCGTGCCCGGCAGCGCCACCATGACCAACAGGCGGCCGAACAAGCCGGGCTTCTCGCTCAACACGCCGGTGGCCACCTGTGCCGCCGTGCAAATCCCGCGGGCTGAACCCCACCCTCCTAAGCAGAAGGCCAGCGCAGCTCCGGCAAAGGCGAACGCCCGTGCCAGCTCGATCGACAACTGAGAGTCCATTATCCTCATCCTCCATTCCGTCTTGGAAACACAATCGCTCGCCAACGCCGGCACGGCCCCCTCGTCCGGGCGCGTCCACTCGCGCGGACGAGGACTTCCCCGGAGAGCCCGGCCTATTGCGGCCGTTTCAACAGATACGCGGGCGTGTCAAATCCCAGCGGTTCGAAGCGCTTTGCGCCGCCTTCGTAAAAACGCCCGAAGAACTCCACGAATATCAGGCGCATCGAGTGCACGAACGCGCCCAGCATACTGATGGCAAAGTTGAATGAATGGCCAATTGCCAGCACGGCCACGAACAGGATAATTCCGGCGATCGAACCGCCTGCGGCGTCGCGCAGCAGATCCGCGATCATGTTGACCGTCATGCCGACGATCGAAGTGGTCAGAGCGAGGGCCAGCAGACGGCAGTACGATAGCGTGTCGCCGATGAACGCCGCACAGCCGTAGCTGCCCATGATTCCGTACAGGCTGACCACCCCTGTGCCGAGGCGGGCCACAATGCCTTTGGCGCCGCGCCCCTGCGTGAGCACGAGGCCAATGGCGCCCAGGCCGAACATCGCCACCCCTAACCGAAATACGGCGTCCGGCACATCCGCGAAAACCTTGCTGATGACAATCACAAGCCCGGGCAGGGTAATAAGCCACATCAGGCCATCACAGATACCCGTGACCCAGTCGCCGTGCCGTATCGATCCAAACATCTTCAGCGTAATGCCGTAGAACTGATTCAGCACGCCGACGACCAGCGCCACGACCAGCATCATCACGGGCTGC
>JADLCA010000500.1 GCA_020847495.1 Candidatus Hydrogenedentota bacterium
CCTGCAACTACAGAATTGCAGGCGAGACGCCTGCGCTACGCGAATTCACACGGTTCTTGTTAGAGGTTCTAAGAGGTTCAGCCTCCGTTTGACGCGATCACCTCAAGTTCTGCAAGCGCGACGAACGCATCCTCATTGTAGCCCGACACGGCCACAAAACGCAGCCAGCGCGTCTTCACCGGCGCCGGGAAATGGATCTCCTTCATGTCGTGGCCCGGCCCGAACTCGCCCGTCGCGATGGGCGCGCCCCAGTTGCGCCCGTCCTTGGCCGCATAGACCGCGTATTCGCGCGTGAAGGCATTGGTCACATCCTGACGCGGCAGACACCGCAGGCCGGAAATCGTCAACTCGTTCGCATACAGGATCCGCAACTCGTGCGGAAATACCGGCGCCTCTCCTTCCCACGGGGTATGCCAGATCGTATCGGGATTTCCGTCCACGGCGTTTTCGGGGGCAAAACCAGGGGCCGCGCTGTCGGCCTCAATCTGCGCGACAGCCGTGGTACCAGGCGAAAGGGCCTCTCGCAACCACGCCACATCTAAACGATAGTCCGGGTCGAAGTCCGGAGAAGCCATGTAACGAAGCACCGAATGACGCAGCGCGGCGGCCGCGGGACGCTGCTGAAGATCATGCAAGATATCCAACGTGCAGACCAGCAGCCGTCCATTGCCCACGCGCGCCTCAAACATCGCGCCGAGTCGGCGGTTCTTGTTCCAATCATCAATCACTTGCAGCAATGGAGGCAGTGCAGGTTCGAGACCATCCAGCCGCATGACATACGATTGGTTCAGAAGGTCCCACCATTGCCAATCCGTATATCCATCGTTAGGGAAGTCCGAAAATACCGGGTGCAGCGGATCGCACAGGATGCCCAAATGCCGGTTCTGTCCTGGAAACCACTGGGTGTTCCAGAAGATCGGCTCAAACGCGCTCTTGACCAGCCGCATCGGCGCGACCTGCGTTGGCACCAACAGAATGCGCTCACCCCGCCGGAGGGCACGTTCCACATCGTCCGACCACGCATCGGCGATGCGCACATCCTCTGAAAAAGGCTTTTGTGGATCTTCAGGATAGACCCAGATATCCCACATATTCAGAATGGGCGTGCCTGTGAGGTATACGGAAACCGTGACTTTCGCCGGAGCCTGAACGTCGGCCAGCGTCACCGAAATTTCGCCCAACGGTTCGCCGTTGCCCAGTTCAACGGCGCGCTCTGGCCAGCAACCGGCGGCCACTTCCTTTCCATCCGCGGTGCTCATCAGCCAGCGAGGTTGTGCATGCTCCAGTGGCGCGGCTCCATAGTGGGCGATTTCCGCCTGTGCGCGGAACGTCTCGTTGGTGGTCCACACGCGCTTGTCCATGCGAAGCAACGGAACGGTCTCGCTGCAGAACCGGCGAAACTCGTCGGGATTCACCACGCCTTTGCTGTTCCACAGCGCATCCAGGAAACCCACCAGCGCGCTGCCTTGCCCGGGAAAGTCCTGCAGCGAGAGCAACTGAAACCCGGCCGAACCCGGCGTGCGCAGCATGCCCTCGATATCGGCCTTGTACATCAGCTCCTGCAGTTTGCCCGAGGCCCAGGCAAACGCGCCCGCCTGCTCCAGCATACCGTTGCGCTGTAGGCTTTCCCGGAATCCCTCCAGATTGCGGGGGTGCAGCACGCCGGTGTAGAGCGGGATCTCGCTGAAGTCCGGGTAGGCGCACCACTGGCCAAGTTCGTGCGCGATGGCTGGCTGCGGACAGCCATCGAGCACATCACGATAATCCCAGGAAGTCGACGGACCCAACGGTCCGCCGTGCAGACGATAGGGCTTGCTGTTCCGCGCATGGACGATGTGGAAATCACTTACCGGCAACTCCGGCCACCCGGCGCAGGTTGTGTAGAGACGCCGCGGGTCCTTCGCCTGCCACTGCTGCACGATGTCCGTGAGGAAGGCGTCCTTGTCAGGGCCGCTGGGTTCGTTTCCCACGGCGAGCATCGCGAAAGAGGGGTGGTTGCCATACGCCTCGAGAATGCGATCCGCCTCATCGTGGATGTATTGGTCGAGATCGGGGAACTTGCCGAGGTCTGTCCACACGGGTGTTTCGACCTGAAGCGTGATGCCCGCTTCATCCGCCGCGGCGAAGGCGGCCTCGGGGGGACACCACGAGTGGAAGCGGATGTGGTTGAGCCCGTATTGGCGCGATGTCTCCATCATGCGGCCCCAGGCCGCGGTGTCCATGGCGGGATAACCAGTAAGCGGAAAAATGCAGCATTCGAGGTTGCCCCGAACGAAGTAGGGACGGCCGTTCAGCGTGAGTTGCGAGCCGCTGCGGCCGATGTCACGCAGGCCAATCCGCAGGCGGCGTTCGTCAGCGAATTCCTTGCCGCGAGACTTCGCGCGAAGCTGGACGTTCATGTCGATCAGGCGCGGGCTGTGTTCATCCCATAGCGGCGCGTCCGGACCGAACTCCAGGGAGAGTTCTGCGGCGCCGTCCGCGGAGGCCAACATGGCGCAGCGTGTTTGCGAAGCTGCATCCCAAGCCGAGGCCGTCAGCGTACAGGAGACCTTTCGGTCAAGATTATTGTGGATGCGCACAAGCACCTTGGCTGAGCGTTGTGCGGCATTCGGATACACTTGGACTGAGGTGATTGCCGTGGCCGGCAGCGCGCGCAATTCCATGCGCCCCACGACGCCGTTCCAATTAGTCTGCGTGTGCTCCGTGATCGAGTGGGCGCGCAAGCCCACTTCGTACTTCACGGAATTGTCCACGCGCAGAGTGAGCCGGTGCGCGCCCGGCGTCAGTGCTCCGATGGGGTAGACGTGGGGCGCGCAGAGGCTATCCTGCATGCCCGCCGTTTCTCCATCCACCCAAAGGCGCGTCTCCCAATGGCACCGCTCCAGGAAGATCTCCAACGGAAGCCCCGCCCATTCCTCGGGGACGACTACTTCGCGCTGGTACCACGCGGCGCCCACATACTCAAAGTCGCGGCTGAGGAAGGATCGATGCGCCACAGTGTTCGGAACACCCTTGCCGTTCTCGTCCAGGGAACCCGGAAGCCGCACAGTCTCCTCGAACCTCTGATTCTGCCACGTGTGCGACAGCCCTTGCGCGTCCGGGTCCAGACGAAATGCCCAATCCCCGTCAAGACCAATTGAGTCCGCTACCTTCCCAAACGCGACGATATTGAGCATGAAAACTGCAATCATTCCCCCGATGCCTGAGCGCATTTCGATCATCCTCCCCAATTGCCCCACTGCGTGTCTCGCGATACCATACGCTACCACATGACGCGCCTCTCGCGCTCAGCTTGCGTCGAGGGTTTCTCTCACCTTCATCGTCAGTGCAATGGCGGTAAATGGCTTGCTGATGAACGGGATGTCCGGATCCCGGGCAATACGACGCATGATGGACTCGTCGGAGTAGCCGGACATGTACACCACCTTCAGCGCGGGGACGGTCGCGGTCAACCCGGCAACTAGCTCGGGACCGCTCAATCCGGGCATGACCACATCGGTGAGCACCAGGTGCACCTGGCCGTCATGACCCGCAAGCAGCTTCTCCGCTTCCTCCGCGCCCGATGCGGCCAGCACGCGATATCCCGCGCTTTCGAGAACGCGCTGGACCATAAGTCGCAAAGAGTCCTCATCTTCGACGAGCAGTATGGTCTCCGTGCCTTCCCCGAGGGAATCGGGCAGCGCCTCATGAGGAGCGCTGGCGTCCTCGTCAACACGCGGCAAGAAGATCTTGAAGGTCGTCCCTTTGTCGACCTCGCTGTAAACATAGATACTGCCGCCGCTCTGTTCCACAATTCCGTAAACCGTAGCGAGCCCCAGCCCCGTGCCTTTGCCGACCTCCTTCGTGGTGAAGAATGGCTCAAACATTCTCGACTGGGTGGCCGCATCCATGCCCACGCCCGTGTCGCTCACCGAGAGGAGAACGTACGGGCCTGGCGTCACCGTCCGGTGCTGACTCGCAAAAGTCTCGTCGAGTTCCGCATTGCCTGCTGCGATCATGAGCTGCCCGCCCGCGGGCATCGCATCGCGGGCGTTCACGGCCAGATTGATGATCACCTGCTCGATCTGGCCCGGATCGGCCCTGATACGGCCCAAGTCTTCCGGGTATGTCACGCGAAGCTCCACGTCTTCGCCGATGAGACGTTTGAGCATCTTCTCGATATCGGCAAGCAGCCACGCGAGGTGAATGGTCTCCGGCTGCATCACCTGCCTGCGGCCGAATGCCAGCAGTTGCCGGGTCAATGCGGCAGCCTTGTCTCCCGCGAGCCGGATCTGCTGGATGTCGTTGAAGAGCGGCTCTCCCTTTGGAACAGCTTCCATCGCGAAATCGGCGTATCCATTGATGATGCTGAGCAGGTTGTTGAAATCGTGCGCCACGCCGCCCGCCAGGAGGCCGATGCTCTCCATCTTCTGTGCCTGCAGGAACTGCTCTTCAAGCCGCTTCCGCTCTGTAATATCAATATTGGTCCCGAGCATTCGGGTTGGCTTCCCTTCCTCATCGAGCATCAGCGAACCCTGCACCAGCATCCAACGGTAGGACCCGTCCTTGTGCTGCATGCGGAACTCTTGAACGTAGGGAATCTGCGGATTCACGATGCAGCGCTCCACAACCCGGAGCGCGCCCTCGCGGTCATCGGGGTGAAGCCGGTCCACCCACTCGGTATATTCATCGCGAATCTCGTCCTCGGTGTATCCCAATTGGCGCTTGCCCTCCGCGGACACGTGCAGTTCTTGCGTGCGGAGATTCCAGTCCCAGAGCCCCACATTGCCGGCGCTCGCGGCACGCCGCAGCCGCTCTTCCGCTTCACGCAACGCGTCTTCCGCGCGCTTGCGTTCCGTGATGTCCTGCTTGATCGCGACAAACCGCACGATGGCCCCCGAGTCGTCGCGCACCGGCGTGATGGCCATTTCTTCCGTGTAGAGAGTGCCGTCCTTTCTGCGGTTCTTGATTTCGCCCCGCCACGTGCGGCCGCCAATAATCGTAGCCCACATGTGGTCGTAGAACGCGTCATCGTGATAGCCCGACCGGACCAGTTCGCCAGGATTACGTCCGACCGCCTCTTCCAGCGTGTAGCCGGTCAGCGTCGAGAAGGCCGGATTGGCCCACTCGACGGCCCCTGAAAGGTCCGTGATGGCAATGGCATTGTCCGCTGCCGCCAGCGCGGCACTTCGCACGCGAAGTCCTTCTTCCGCACGCTTCCGCCCGGATTCCTCCATCGCGAGGGACACGAAGTTGGCCGCGGCCAGCGCAAACGTCTCCTCGTCTTGCGTCCAGTGCCGAAGCGGCCCGGTGTGTTCAAGACACAAGACACCCTCGAGCCCACGGCCCAACCGGATAGCCGTGTCCAACATCGACGTGATACCGAGGGGCCGCAGGTACGTTTCGGAAAACTCGCTGGTGCGCGTGTCCACGCACGCGTCTTCCACCGCGATGATGTCGGACTGCATGAGGGTGCCGAAATAGCGGGGGTAGTCCCCTGCGGCCAGTTCAGCACCCGATGAGTGCCGGTCCGCCTCCAATTCGTAGAGGTCCGCGCAAGTGATGGCCGTGCGATCATGGTCGTAGCGCCAGACGCTGGCCCTGGCGACTTGAAGCGCCTTGGCGGCTCTCTCAGTGACCCGGCGAATCGATGCCTGCAGATTCCCTTCACCCTCAATGCCACGTCCCATCAACGCGATCAATGCATCGCGTTGCCGAAGGTAGCGGGCCTCTTCTTCGCGCAACCGCGATTCCGTCCGCTTGCGCCAAGTGATATCGCGCAGAATGCAGAAGACGAGCGTTTGATCACGCAAGACCGCTCCCGCGGCGCTGATTTCGACGTCCAGGATCTCCCCATCCTTCCGGCGGTGCCGGGTCTCAAAGAGCGTCTCGGGGAGGTGTTCAATCTTTTCTTCCAGTTCTTCACGCGTCCATTGGACGTCCCAGTCCCAAACGTGCAGGGACTGCGCTTCATCGAGCGTGTATCCGAGCATGTCCGCGAATCGCTGGTTGGCTTCAAACACGCGGCCGCCTTTATCCAAGACGACGATGGCGTCCAATGACCGCTCAAACAAGATCCGCCGCCGCGCTTCTTCCTTTGCGAGCGAATCCTCAGCCTGTTCGCGTTTCGCCTCCTTCTCGGCGAGTTCCATGGCCAGGGAGATATCCATCGACATTTCATCAAGAAGATTCAGTTCTTCCTGATCGAAGAAATGGGCTTGTTTCGCATAGAGGTTGAATACGCCCCGGAACTCCTGGGTCACAACCAATGGGAAAGACGCCACCGACTGGAACCCGTACTCGTTGGCGAGTTGCCGGCACTCGTCTAAGTTCACATCCCATGAGGTGGGGCGTGGCGCTTGCATCGCTTCGCCCGCAACTCCCCATGGACCGCCTCTTAATTTGGCGTTCATCCTCTCCAGATAGTCTTCCGCGTCGCCGCACGACGCCACAACGCGGATGGCACCCGTCCCCTCTTCCAGGAGTCCAATCCATGCGAGGGGGAACCCGCCCTCTTCGACCGCAATGCGGCATGCCTTTTCAAACAGCGCGCGCGGCTCACGGATGCGCACAATCGTCTGGTTGATCTCTCCGAGCATGGCGTAGATGCGACTCAGTTCCGCCACGCGTCTTTCGGCGCGTTTGCGTTCCGTCGTCTTCAGCGACAGTATGAAGAGGCCTTCGTCGACAGGCTGAATGCTGAGTGCATACCAATCTGTTGTCCCGTCGGCGTACGTGAACTCATTCTCGGTGAACTCCGCCACGCGCTCGTCCATGCAACGGCGCAACGCGGAGAATGCAGGAGTTTCCTCGATGCC
>JADLCA010000501.1 GCA_020847495.1 Candidatus Hydrogenedentota bacterium
GGAGCCGGCAAGGATGCCGGCGCTCCTGGTGGTGCTCCTGATGATGCTCCTGCTGGCGCTCCTGGTGGCGCTCCTGGTACTCACCTCCGCGGTGCGGGCGGCGGACCGGGGTTCTTCTTGCGGTGGATGGCTTCGACGTCCCGCATGATCTTGTCGACCATGTTTTGTCCCGACGGGCCGGCCATGCGGACCATTTCGTCGCGCGTGAGGTAGCCGATTTCCTTGCGCCAGGCGCAGGTGATGTCCATGGCGCGGTGCTGGGACTGCAGGACGTCGTCAAGGGACTTGCAGATGATGGGAGTGAACGCCTCGTCGGTGGCGCGCCATTCCTGCATGACCTGGACGTGCTGTTCGAGGATATCCTCGAAGGGCGTATTCGGGGGCAGCAGGTTCTGGGTGATCGACGGGGGTTCATCGAGTTGTTGGCGGCCTTTCGCATTGGACGTGCGGAGAAAGGTGCCGTTCTGGAATTCCGTCTCAAACTCCAGCGTCCGGTAATTGCTCTCCATGATGCCTGCCAACTTCGCGAGGCGCATCCAACCCGTGGGGCTTACGTCATAGCACGCGGCCGCGATCGTGCCGTCGGCACTCACGAAGGCGCGCAGGTAGGTGCGTGTGTTTGGATAAACCTTGGTCAGCACGATATCTTCGATGTTGCCGAGGGTGCGGAAGCCTCGCTCCTTCAGCCAGGCCTCGCAGATGTCGTAGTGCGCGCGCTGAATGTGCGGGAAGTCCTCGGGCCGCGCCAGCCTGTACTCGTGACGGCCTGAGTACAGTTGTTCCATCTGATGGTAGATCTTCCTCGCCATGCCTCCGCCGGCCGGATTGAACTTGCCGAGGACCAGGCGAAGGATGATGAAGATTACCGCGAAAATGGCGGCATATAGCCAGATGCTTAATATCATGGATCCACCTCTCTCGCTGGTACCGCGCTACCTGCACGCTAACTGAAAAAGGAAGCCTGTTGGCAAACCTCACATCCCCCTCGGCCCTGCGGGCCTGCCCCCTTCAAAGGGGTACCGTGGAGCACGTGCCCTTCGGGCCGCGCGTGTTTCTCCCACCACGAGCCTCCGTGTTGCCATCACGTATTGTAATAATCTGTAAATATAGTATTGCGCAAGTCCCCCTTTGAAGGGGGTGAAGGGGGATGTTCTTTAGACCCACCGCCAAACACCACGTGTGTCGCCAATGTCTTTGGCGTGCACTATGTCTGTTCACCGAATCGGCACCCCAGCGGCATCCGTCGGGTTCACGATCGTGATGGTATCCGCAGGCAGTGCGGCAACCAGATCCGGGAGGTCGTACACGCGCAATGCGCCGTGCACGGTGTTCTCGTATTGCCGCTTTGTTTCCGGGGTGCGCACCACGCTGGACCAGGATGCCAGCGAATCTTCGATGCGCACCGACGCGAACATCTTGGACTCGAGTATCGCCGCATGCAATGCGGGCGGCCCCGCAACGCCCACCGCAATGAGGCGCACGCGGCGCGGCGCGGTCCCTTGCTCGTAATGGGCGGCGAACCGCGCGCACATGAGGATGTCTTCCGCACGCTGGCTGAGAATGGGGCGGTTCAGCAGATACGCGAGGGCCGTGGCCTTGTAGCCGGGGCCGAAGGCGTCGTCCCATCCCTGGCCGTGCGTCCAGTTCGAGAGGGTCTCGCCCAGGCCACGGACATCGGGAGCGAGGACAAGGGAACCGCTCCGGGCGAGGTCCGCAAGCTTGGCGGGGTCGATCGCGGCCTTGCCATCACCGTGCACGTACACCACGGCCTCGGCGTTGGGCTGTGCGGGCACATACAGCAGCGCGGGGACTTCGATGCCCTTCTCAGGACGCAACACGATCTTGTGCAGCGTATAGCCGTCGCCCGCTTCCTCACTTACTTTCACCAGCTCCGGCTCGGGCAACTCCGCCAGCGGCGTCATGTACGTGAGTTCGCGTACCTGCTGCACGAGCATCTCGCGCGTTCTCGTGGCCTTGGCAACCTCGCGTTCCTTTGCGAGGGCTTCATCCATTTCGGCGTTGATGTCGAAAACGGAGCGCGCGCCGTCCAGCAAAAGCACCTGGCCCTTCGGTGTGACGCGGATCTCTTCTTCCGTCAATACGGCAAAGTCGCCTTCCACGACCGGTTCATCGACATTCATCAGCCAGCGGCGCATCCAGCGGACCATTCCTTGCCGCAGCGGCGGGGTGTAGCCGTGCTCGGCGTCGGCCTCTACAAGGTCTACGCGCTCCGCGAAGCCCATCTTGGTATACGCGCGCTTCGCAATGCGGAAGCTATCCCAGGTCCCGGCGATGGGGAAGAAGTCGTGCGTGGCGCAGCAAATCAGCGTCGGTTTGGGCGCGCGCATGAGGATGAAATCGCCCTGGTCCATACCAAAGGCCAGCGCGCCCGCGATGTTCTGTTCACCATCGTGGGGGCCATCCACGGTGATGAGGTTCTTCAGCGATGTGATGTAACAGCTTGGCGCCGCGCACTGCACGCGCTCATCAAGCGCCATGATGTAACTCGTGAGCGTGCCGCCGCCCGAATTGCCCGTACACCCGATGCGCTTCGGATCGATATCCTCCCGGCTGCACAGGTAATCGATACTGCGCATGCCGTCCCAGATGCGATAGCCCGCCACATTCAGACCGAGAGGGATTGAGCCTACGGCGACGATTGTGTGTTCGATCGTGGAGCCGTAACGCGGCTTGCCCTCCGCGTTGAGCAATTGGTAGCGCTCGCCCTGACCGATGGGATCGTAGATGAGCGCGGCGATGCCGTTGCGCGCGAGGAAGATCGCGCCGCGCTGATAGGCTTCGGCCGCCTTTCCGTTGGCATCATGCCCGCAGGGTATGAGCACCCCAGGATACGGCCCCGGCGTCAACGGCAGGAAGATCACCGCCGTGACAAAAAAGCCTGGACGGCTTTCGTAGATCAGCTTCTCGTAGCGGAATCCATCGCGCTGCTGGCTATCCACCACCTGCGGATTCAGGGGAGTGCGTTCCGGCCAGCCGCCCAACTGCGCCGCGAAGAACTCCCGCATGCGCTGACCGCGCGCCGCGATGCTCTCCGGGGTCTCGAGGTCTATCTCAAGGCCGGCTGCGCGGTGGTCAAACGCCTCCAGCATCTTGCCACGCAGGTAGGACGTCATCATCTCGGCGGGGGCGCCGCCATTCGGAAGCGAGTCCAGCACCTGCGCATCCTGCGCCCCACACATCATCGACACGGCCAGAATTCCCATCGAAGCGACCCACATACCGACTCCTCCCGCAGCATGACCCTCATGCATAACGCGATTGTAGGCGGGTTGGCCGGGCACGTCAATGGGCTGTCGGAGTTGGCCTCGTCATTTCTTCCACCTGTCGCCTGTCTCGTATGTAGCGCAACGAGTAATTGGTTCTAGTCCGCATATCTCACCGCCCCCCGCGTAGCGGGCGGTGAGATATGCTCTAGCAATGGCCCACAGGCTCACTCGAGAGGATTTCTCACACGCACAACGTGTAAGCAAAGTGGACGTGCCAGGGTCCCGCAAACTGCCGCATCAACTGGGATTGAGAGAATAACGGTGTGTGCGTGTGAGAAACCCGGGCTAGGTCAGGAACTCAACTCCCGCATCGAGAAATGTCAGGCCCGTCTCCTTGATGGCCGTGTCCGGCACGCGGCGCAGTGGCGAGTAGGCCGGGTGGCTGGACTTGCCGTAGGGGCTGTTTCGCCGGGCGTTGTAGCAGCAAATCAAGGCCCAGCGTGGGTTTGGCGAAGTGTTCTGATCGGACTTGTGGAGGAGATTCGAGTGAAAGAACAGGGCGTCGCCCGGTTCCATCTCGCAATAGACGAGGTCCATGACCTTCTCGGCCTCGGTGCAGCGCTCGGGGTCGGCGCCGGTCTGCTCGCCCACGCGGACGTGGTTAATGCGCCCGAGGTGGTGCGAACCTTTGAGCACCTGGAGACAGCCATTCTCGCGCGTGGCCGGGTCCACGGCGATGTAGCAGCTCACCAGCAGCGGGAACAGGCAGGTGTCGTTGTACCAATAGCCGTAGTCCTGGTGCCAGACCCAGGCCCCGCCCACGAACGGTTCCTTCTGCATCATTTTGCTGTGCCAATGGTAGACCTCGCCGCCGAGGATCTGCTCTGCCGCGCTAACCACGCGTTCCGACCGCGAAAACAGACTCAGGAGACCGTCGTTTGCGTCGTTCCACAGGGTGATGCGGCTCTTGCCCCCGGAGCCGTCCTCCCGGTCAAAAGCCTTGCCCGTGACGCTGGGATCGGTCCGCGCCGCCCGGCGCAGGAGGTCCGCCTCCTCGGCATCAAAAAGACCCCGCGCCAAGTAATAGCCATCGGTGTTGAACTGCGCGAGCTGAGAATTCGTGAGCATAGTCGTGTTCCTTGCAGGCCGGACCACTCCGGCAGGTAGACCAATTCCAATTTGCAGCCACCAGGGTGCCAATCATACCATGAACCGGTGAAGACACTGGAAAACAGGGACAGTCCCGTCTCCGCTCGAAGACTCGCTCCGCTTGGTACAGTCCCTGTTTTCCGAAGACTCTTTCCGCTTGTACAGCCCCCTGTTGCCCCCGCCTTGACTGCCTTGGGCGCTTGGATTACCTTTCTGGGCGGCGCAAGGCGTTTCGAATTACAGGCGGTCACTCCGCGCAAGGAGTATGTCCATGGCTACACAGGCTGTTCCCTATCGGACCATTCACAGGATGGCGGGTACGTTGTTCGCGTCCCAAGCGGAAGCGGGGGGTGCTTCGAAGTTCCGGTTGACGGACGCGCAAGTGGCCGAATATCGCGAGCGGGGATTCGTGAAGGGCCCGCGCGTGCTGAATGAGCGGCAAATCGAAGTGTTGCGCGAGGGACTGGAGCGCATCCGCACCGGCGAGAACGAGCGCCTTCCCGAGCTATACGAAATCGACGACGCGTGGAAGAAGGCTCCGGAAAAGAGCGTATTCCACTTCCTCGGGGCATGGCGGATCGATGAGGCGTTTCACGACCTGCTCTTCCACCCCGGGGTCACGGTGCCGGTGAGTCAACTGCTGGATACGCCGCGGGTGCGGTTCTGGCACGACCAAGTCTTCTACAAGCCGCCGCGGCATCCCGGCGTGGTCGCGTGGCATCAGGATTACTCGTACTGGACGCGGAGCGTCCCGGCGCGCCATCTGACGGTGTGGATCGGCCTGGACGATTCTACTCTGGCGAATGGGTGCATTCATTTCGTGCCGGGCAGCCACCGGTGGCCGCTGCTGCCGAAACTGCAATTGCTGGAGAATATGGATGGGATAAAGGACATCCTAACGCCGGAGCAGTTGGCGGAGTTCAAACCGGAGCCCCTCGAGTTGAAGGCCGGCGAGTGCTCCATCCATCACTGCATGACCTTGCACGGATCTTACGGCAATCAATCGGACATCCCGCGACGCGGCGTGGTGCTGAATTTCATGCATCCGGATACGCGCAGCGCGGATGGAAAGCATCCGCTATTGCTTCACACGCCGCCCATTCCCGAAGGGGACGTCATCGAAGGCGATGATTTCCCTATCGTGTACGAGGGGTGAGCGAGATTCAGCCCTGCGCGAGCACGTCCTGGACTTTGCGGATGAGGGTGGCTGCCGTGAAAGGCTTCTGCAAGAAGCTGCGGGAATCCTGGCGCGCGATGAACTGCGCGTCCTGATTCTCGATATGCCCGGACATGAACAGTACGCGTATATCGGGATGGGCCTCGCGCACCCGTTCGGCCAGTTCGCGCCCGGTCATACCGGGCATGACCATGTCGGTGAGCAGCAGATCGATCGCGCCGTCGTGTTGCGCAACAGACTGAAAGGCGTGGTCGCCGTTTTCCGCCGTCAGCACCTTGTACCCGTGGCGGGTGAGAATGCGCTGGACCACCGCGCGGACGGCGGTTTCGTCCTCGACCACGAGGATTGTCCCTGTGCCGGATGCAGCCGCTTCGCTGGCCGCAGTCATCGGCGCGCGATCCGCAGCGCGCGACGCCACAGGTAGATGCACCATGAACGTCGCGCCCTGATCCGAGCTGTCGACCGTCACGGCGCCGCCGCAGTTTTGGGCGATCGCGTATACGGTCGATAGGCCAAGCCCCGTACCTTTGCCTTCCTCCTTGGTTGTGAAGAACGGCTCGAAGATGTGCGGCAGGATTTCCGGGGCGATTCCTCCCCCGGTATCGGAGACGACAATGACCACGGAGGGTCGCGCCTCTTGCGAAAGTGCGTCCGGGCCGCCCCTCGATGCGCTGCGGCTTTGCCAGGTGCGGATCGTTAGAGCCCCACCCCGGGGCATGGCGTCGCGCGCGTTCACAATCAGGTTCATGATGACCTGCTCGATCTGATTGGCGTCCGCGAGAACTTGCGGCAGACCCGGCGCCAGATCCACCCCCAGGATCACCTGTTCTCCGATCAGGCGCTGTATCATGTCCTGCATATTGCGCACGA
>JADLCA010000502.1 GCA_020847495.1 Candidatus Hydrogenedentota bacterium
AACATGCTTCTGGTGCATGCGACCGCAGGCCAACGTAGTCCGAAAGCCGCGTAGAATGTGCGTAACTTCTTTAAGATCCTGCAAGTTAGTAGTCAAGGACCTTCAGTCCTGGGGTTAGCCGCCCCCCTCGTCCAGTCCCGGAGGGACGGCAGAGAGCGGACGTCCAGTCGCGGACCGGGCGCGTCCAGGCTATCTTCACAAACCGTCTGAAATGGTATACGTGACGCCGCATGATGGGCTCTGCCGTCCCTCCGGGACTGCACGAAGGGGGCGCGGAGGACCCCGGATTGAAATCTGGGGCTACCTTCGGTCGTCCCTACGGGACTTGTAGGGCAGCGCTACGGGTGCCGGACTCATGAAACACGCCCCATGGCACGTGACGCTCTCTCGCGGTCTGGCGACGTATTAGATTAGATCGCTTACAGCGTGCAAACTCCGGCCTGATAGCTGCTGGTGAACCGATTCCATTGCGTTCATACCATCATGCACGCAGGGAGGTGCTAGTCTTCCCAAGAGTATGTCCTTGCCGCCATCCTGAATCAGGAGCAGCATTGCCCACGGTCTTTCGCTCGAACTGTGACACATGGCCTGGCAAGGACAGCGGAGGCCTTCACACGTGCAGATGATGTCCGACAGCATTCCGTACGGGTGCGCGGGAGCGTACTTGATCTCCGCACCCGGAACCTGGATGCAAAACTCGAGGAACCCGGCAAGCACTTGATCGGCGCTGCCATTAAGGCGCCTTCCGTGGACCGTGCCGCGCGGGTGAAGGTGGAGTTCGAACTCGCCCTCAGGATACGCGTGGGCCACCTCTTCCGCGATCTTAGTGAGGCTCGCCTTTAGATCATGGTGTGCGACGGTAGACATATTGCATCCCCGCTGGGTCGGAGTTGCTTCCGCTTTACCATGGACCGCACGTCTCGATGCCGCGCGAAGCTTGTTCCTCAAGAAAGAGGGCGGAGCGCAAACCGCTCCGCCCCGATAGTAATTCGTCCAAAGGCTCGAGAACTGATTCCTATTGCCCGACGTATTTCACGTTGATGCGTTCGGCCACCAGCACGCCGGCGTCATCCAGAGAACCACACACGACAACCGTCGTGTCGACCGCCAAAGCGTCGGGCGTGACGATTTCCTCTCCGATCCAAATGACGGTTGAATCGGTGACCAGAACTTGAACCGCACCATCAAGAGTTGTGACGGTCAATGCCGCTCCATCAATGGCGGTGATAACGCCCTCCACCTGCACAGCATCCCCGTGGGGCCCAAATGGCCCGGGCGCAATCGGGCCAACCGGCCCGGGACCCGCAGCCGTTGCCGCCATTGCGAGGACCCATACTCCGGCCAAGACCACCGTTGATAGCTTCCTATCCATTGCTGTATCTCCTCGTCTCCGTTCGTTGCGTACGACTCGGCCCGAGAGCATTGGCGCTTTCATGCCCCTGAAGCACCTGAAGGGGTACACAAAGGGACTCCCTCTCTCCTTTCGCAATGTGCCGGGGATGTCCTGCCGCAAGTAGAAGTCTCTACTCGCGCGGTCTCCCGCTATTTGGCGGGAGCCGCGTACTTAACGACGCGCACGATAGTTGTCCCGGAGAAGACCTGGCCGTCCTTTGTCATCCCGGTGAGTGTCAACTCCCCATTTCCGGGGCTGACCACGCCCTTGACCTCGCTGGACAGGAATTTCGCCACGAGGTCTCCGCGCAAGTCGCTGAAGGTAGCTCTGACGGTGATTCCGTTCAATGTGACGGAAGCCCCTTCAACCGTGCTATAGGGAATCTCCGCATGGACCGTAACCATCACCGCCTGGTCTGCACCAATGAGAATGGTGGCAGGCGACACCTGAATGTTGATCAGGAGATCGGGTTCGCCTTCCTCGGCAAACACTTTGGACACGGGAACAGCGGCAAGAACACACACCAAGGCCACGACCATGCCAAATGGGATCCAAATACGCATGACAGATACTCCTTTGCTTTGCAACCCCAATCCTCTGAAGAGTCTCGGTCTCCACTCCGGCCAATCCCGTATCCCGCACGTCTGCAGCCGCGCGACCGGTGACCGCCCTGGCATTGCGGCACCTGAACTGGCGTCCAAATTGTATCCGGCAAATCTTGAGTTCAGCCATGGACTTTTCTACGAATCCATGTACGCAAACTTCAGAATGTCAAGGTATAATTGGTGGGGGAGAGGGAGGTTAATGAGGGAATCCGTGGGTCAGTTGGCAGGTCTGTCACCTGCCAGAGCTTCCGCCAGCCGCTTCAAGCACGCTCCAAACCGCTCTTCACATGCGCGTGAGATGATTGATGGCATTTCCCGCCACCTCCGGGAAGATGCGGCACTTGGCAAACTCAACGATATCTGCCAAGAACTCTCCGGGCTTACACTGGTCATCCTGATGCGGGTAGACAACGAAATCGTCGAGTTGCATCCTGCCGGCCGCGATGAATGTCTCCCCGAGTTCTGCCAAGCTTACCGCTCCACAGTGCGAGGAGAGGAGCGGTGCCGGACCTGCCGTTCACTGGTGGCCTTCAGCGCGTGCTACCGGGGTCTTGTCGAGTTTGCATGCCACGGCGGAGTGTCGGTCATCGCGGCGCCAGCCGTCCGGCGAGATGGCACCCGGTCCGAGCGCATCGTGGTGGCCGCGTGCTTGTTCGCACAGCAGCCACACGATCAAGGATGGCCATTGATTCGAAAGTACGCCCGCGATCTGGGACCGAATCTGAAGAGACTGAAACAAGCGTATTTTGAGCTTCCGGCCATGTCCTCTGAAAGGTTGCATACCGTTCGCGAGGTTACCGAAGCGGCGGCACTTTTGGCCGGTGCCGCCGAAGAGCTTTTTGAGAGCGATTTGGGCCAGTCAGGCACTAACCGGGCGGCACAGGATCTTGAATCCTGTTGGCCAGGCATTGAATTGACACGGGATCCCTCTTACAAACCCCAAGGAGGGTCTGTGGGATCGGTACTGGTTGGGCAAGTCACCGCAATGGTGAAGCGGGATCCCTCCATGCCTTTCACGGTGAAGAGCGTCGCCGAGGCGGCCCACGTCACGCCAAATCACTTCTCCATGCTTTTCCGGAAGCATACGGGGCAGACATTCCGTGAGTTCCTTAGCGAGCAACGCTGTTTCCTGGCCTGCGACCTGCTCCGCGACGTTCGGATCCCCGTAGGCGAGGTTGCACGTCGCGCTGGATTCAGGGATTCCGCGTACTTCTCACGACGCTTCAAGACGGTGACGGGCAAATCTCCCACGGAATGGAGGCTGAGCACAGCCGAATTCGAAAGTACTCGCGAACGTTCGGGAGCGATCGAATAGGTGACTCCCTGCCAAGTGCGCGTCCGTGATAGAGCGGCTTTGGATGTGCAAGATGATCGCCTTCCGCCCAAAGCGAGTCACGAAGCTAGTCCATGCCGCTTTGGCCTCTGCGCGGCTATTCCGGGATCTGGCAGCGGGTGATACAAACGGGTAGTATCTCTCCTTATGGCAAAGATCCTATCGACGAGACCCTCGGCATACTCGACTCCTCTGTTGCTCCTCCTCCACGTGTGGGCCGCCGCGGGCGCGGTCGAACGCATTTCACAGGCGGGCGCGTTCGGGGTGCCAGAATTACAAATTGAGGTGGGTAAGGTCTTCAC
Organism: Candidatus Hydrogenedentota bacterium; assembly: GCA_020847495.1. Classification (GTDB taxonomy): domain Bacteria; phylum Hydrogenedentota; class Hydrogenedentia; order Hydrogenedentales; family SLHB01; genus JAHDWY01. The sequence goes on from JADLCA010000502.1 coordinate 3,634, forward strand.
GCACGAGGGACCGCTTGGAACTGTCACCAGAGAGTTGTACATCCCTTATCCCAAGCCGAACGTGAGTTCAGTGATGTCCTGCAACTACGTCCACACCGCCGGTCTGCGGCGGTTTGAGCAATTGACCTATCAAGTCTTCGACGATGTCTACCAGGACCCGGAAATCCGCTACTCCGATGACAACGGCGCGACGTGGACTGACTGGCAAAGCGACTCTGCGAATGAGATCGTCAAAGGACAGGACTTCTGGTGGCAATGGAATCCGAACGGTATTCCGGCGGTCTGCGAAGATGGGGCCTCAGGGCGGCTTGTGCGTGTGAATATGCTTCGTGGGTTTGAGGGAGGAGACCCGCGCGCCGTGGGGCTTCGCACATTGCACCATTTTACGTTCTACCAGTGTTCCACGGACAGCGGCAGTACCTGGGGACCGCGCAAGCAGCTTGTCTATGAAGAGGCCCCGGAGCTAGCTGCCGGTTCTTCGCTGGAGGCGGTTCGCGAGACATCCGAATTCCTTGCCAAGAACCAGTGCTGGTTCTACTACAATATCGTTTCCCCCAAAGGCGGAGGGATTGTGCTACCTGTCAGCAGACAATCCTGGCGTTCCGACGAAGACGGCGCTCCGTATCTCTACGACGGACCGATGTGCTTCCTCGGCAACTGGAACGACACTCGTCGTGATTACGACTGGACGGCGTCCGATCCCGTGACCATTTCTCGGAAGGTTACGGGGTATCTCGAAGAGCCTTGGCTGGCCGAGCTGCAGGATGGCCAGTTGCTGCTCGATATGCGTGGCACCAACGCCGGCATCCCTGACGCTCCCGGGCGGCATTGGTACAGCCTCTCGAAAGACGGCGGCAAAACCTGGACCAGCCCGGTGGACTGGCGCTATGACGATAGCCAGCAGTTCTATTCGCCCGCGACCATGGCGAAGATAATGCGCCACTCGCAGACGGGGAAACTCTACTGGTTTGGCAACATCAGCAGCGGCCCGGCCTCCGGCAACTCGCCCCGCTATCCTCTATGCGTAGCCGAGATTGATGAGAGTAAGCCAGCGTTACGGAGATCGACACTCACCGCCATCGACGATTTCGATCCCGCCCGCCACACGCCGCGGGTCCAATTCTCGAACTTCTTCGTCTTTGAGAATCGCGAGACGCACGCCTTCGAGATATATCTGTCACCCTATGGCCAGTTTGAGAACGTCTACCAGGCAAGTGTCTACAAGTATACGCTTCAACTTCGCTGACCCGCATAGTCGCCTTACAACGGCAAAGCCCCCGCCACAAGGCGGGGGCCGGATTGTAGTGACAGGCGGCCGAAGTGTTCAGCCTTTGCGGAAACGGCGAACAGCGAGGCCCGACAGGCCCAAGCCGAGGATGATCAGCGAGGCCGGCTCGGGCACGACCGTCTGATAGTCCGGATGATTGGTGTCAATCGTGTAGTCGATGAGCAGCCGCGAGTTCAGCAGGGTCAGCATTCCGTCGTAGTTCGGGTTGTAGAAGTACTGGGTGTAATCGTAGACCCAGCGCTGCTGGTAGACGGGCCTAGAGTATCCCTGCCACGGATATGGACCAGTCTGCACCCACTCATAGTATGCAATGTACCATTCGGAGTGACCGATGGTGTTGGACGAAACCACGTGCCAGTTGTTAGTCTCATTCACTTGAACTCTGGCCTGAAAGTCGCCGTCTTCAAGGTAGGAATAGACACTCGCACCCGGCAGCAAGTACAGCGTCGTGAGCGGACTGACCAACGCAGTGGAACCGGAATCCGCTTCTCCGATGAGCAGGTCCGCCAAGCTCCCCGAGTAATACTGCCGGGACGTGCCCCACGTGACGTTGGTGGGGATGTTCGCATTCGTGTCGACGCTTTGAGCCCACACCTCAAGCGTAGCGCTGTTAATGGTCACGTAGCTCGCACTGAGGAAGCTATACGCAGACAAGTCGAAGTCCCATCCGTAGGTGGATTGCCCTCCCACCGCATAGGCGCCCCCGAAGTCATTGTACAACTCCAAGGTAAGCCCGTGCGCCGAGCCGCAGGCCAGCAGAATTGCAAACAAGGTGGTGAATACAGGACAGATCTTTCCCTTAGTCATCATGTTCATTTCCCCCGCAGTTGATGTTACCACCCCGCAGGGGATAAGCAAGAAAAAGGCCAATAATGCTCTAGTGCAAAAACTGAGCCGCGGCAATTGCTTACAAAATATGCGGTTTGGATACTGCTTTTGCCGCCTTAACACATTATCCACCAATGACTAACGATTGACGGGGTTGTTCTTCGAGGAGCGCTTTGCACTGAGGGCGGGGTCGATTCCCTCCAATGAGAACGTGGAGATTCAATCCCGCCCAGTAAAGAAGGCGGGAATCATTCCCGCCCTACAAAGAGGTCTGTCGGCTTTGGCGAAGAGGGTTCTGTGGCGCTCTGGTTCCGGCGGAGGCGCGCTGTTGAAACTCTGGAAGTAAATCGGCTCACAGGCCGAGCCAGCTCGCGATGATGTTACGTTGCACTTCGTTGGTGCCGGAGTAGATGCTGCTGCCGATGGAGTCTCGCAACGCGCGCTCAAGCTCGTTCTCCGTCAGGATGCCATGGCCCCCGAAGATCTGGACGGTTTCCAACGCGGTCTTCTGGAGGCACTCGCTCGCATACACCTTGACCATGGAGGCGTTCATGGCGTTGTCGCGCGCCTTGCCGATGCGCGAGGCCGCATGGTAAACGAGCAGGCGCGTGGTCTCGACCCGGATTTTCATGTCCGCGATCTTGTGGGAAACAGCTTGGTACTTCCCGATCGGGCTGCCCTGCGCAGTGCGGGTGCGCGCGTATTCTATGGCGCGCTCCATCAGGTGCTGCATGGCCCCCACGTGACACGCGGCGATGCAGATGCGCTCCCACTCCATGGATTGCGTGAAGATCGTTGACCCGCCGCCCACGCCGCCGAGGACGTTCTCTTTGGGCACAAAGACATCCTCAAAGACCAGACGGCCCATCATGGCGCTTCGGAAGCCGAGTTTGTCGAAGCGCTGACTCTGTCGAAGGCCGGGAGTCTCCGTCTCCACCACGAAGCCGGTAATGCCGCCGTGGGCGCCTTTCTTTTCGTCGGTGACAGCATAGACCACGGCGAGGTTGGCAATGGGCCCGTTGGTAGCGAGGGTCTTTACACCGCTGATGCGATACCCATTGCCGTCGGACACCGCGCGGCTCGCCATGTGGAACGCATCGGAACCCGAAGTCTCCTCGGTCATTCCATTCACGGCAATGAGCGTGCCATTGCACAGGCCAGGCAGATACTTCTTCTTGACGATACCGCTGCCGTGCAACGAGATCGGCACGGCACACGCGAGCAAGTGGGCACAGACCGCGAATAACAGCCCTGCGTCGCGGCAACCATACCCGAAGCCTTCCAGGGCAATAGCCGTGCTCAGCGGATCGAGTCCTTCACCGCCGAAATCACGCGCGACAGGCAAACCCTGCAATCCCATCTCACCGCAGCGTTTCCACAAGTCGTGCGAAAAGACCTGATCCCGGTCGCGTTCGATCGCCCCGCTGTTCAGTTCAAGCTGCGCAAACTTCGCCATTCGGTCGCGAAGCTGGCGTTGGTCATCCGTCAACGAAAAGTCCATGCACGTACTCCTCTGCCAAAACGTGCCGCGCGAGGGAGGAATTCCACGCAGCCGCTCTTTCGGTTACTCCATTTCCAGCAGTTTTTGATAGTCCACCTTCTCGGTGGACGTCTTGGGCAGGGTCCCCACGGGGATGAATTTGTCGGGAATCATATAGAGAGGGAGTTTCTTCGAGCAGAACTGCTTCATCGCGATCAGCGAGGGCGACTTCTCGCCCGACCAGTTCAGGAAGGCCCGGATGACCACGCCATTCTCGACATCCGGCGTCGCCACCACCGCGGCTTCCGAAACGGACTCGTGGGTGTACAGCGCCGCCTCGATTTCCCCGAGTTCCACGCGATAGCCGCGACGTTTGACCATGCGGTCGCGACGTCCGAGATACTCGTAGTCGCCTTCGCTGTTGATCTTCACCACGTCGCCGGTCTTGTACCAGCGCCCGCCATTCTTGTCAATGAAGAAGGCCTCCGCGTTGCGTTGCGGCAAGTTCCAATAGCCGCGCATGACGGACCCGCCCTTGGCGAAGAGTTCGCCCTCGCCACCGCGCGGCACTTCGAGCCCTCGTTCGTCGGCCACTATGCACACGTCGCCGGAACAGTCCTTGCCGATGGGAAAGGGTTCGGTGCGTTCCGCAGGAAAGCTGGCGGGCACTTCAAAGTACGTGCAGACGTTGGTTTCCGTGGGTCCGTAGAGGTTGAAGTAGCGCGGCTTGGGCCACATCGCCATGACTGCGCGCAGATGCTTGACGGGGAATACCTCTCCCGCGAAGAACACCACGCGGAGCGCCACACGGTCGTGTTGCGCATCTTGCCCGTACTCCGACAGAAGCCGGAGGATGGACGGCGTGGAATACCAGATGGTGATGCGCTCGGACAGGATAACCTCGGCGAGTTTCGCCGGCTGCTTTCCCAGGGACTCGCCGAGAAGCACCAGTTTGCCGCCATGCTTGATGCAGACGTAGATGTCGAGAATGGACAAGTCGAAGTGAAACGATGCGTGTGAAGAAAAGCAGTCGTCCGCATTCGGGGCGAAGAGTTCCGAACACCAATCGATAAAGGCCAGGGCGCTCGCGTGGGTGTGCATCACGCCCTTGGGCTTTCCTGTCGATCCGGAGGTGTAGAGGATATATGCCAGGTTCGATGTGTCTACGCCATCGAATGGCGTCTGCGTTTGCGGTTCCGCCACGAGAAGTATCGCGGGAACGCCGTAAGGAGCAAGAAAGGCTAACTCGCCCGCGTTTCTGAAGCGTCCATTGCCCAGCTCGGCACACAAGCCTTCCGCGAGATGTCCGGCCACAAGGATGGCCCGGACCGCGCAGTCGTTGAAGATGAGCGCGTTGCGCACGGCCGGCGCCGTGCAGTCCACCGGCACGTAGGCCGCGCCCGCACGCAATGCGCCGAAGAGACCTGCGAGGCTCGCGATGGACTTCGGCATGCAAATGCCGATCCGGTCGCCCTCGACGACGCCGGCGGCTGCGAGCTGTTCCTGAATGGACTCCGCCTGCTTCTGGAGTTCGCCGTAGGTGGCCGTGATGCCGCGCTCGGCATCTACCACCGCGGTCTTTCCGGAATACTTCCGCGCGGACTGTTCGAGAAACTGGTGCAGCTTCATCATGCCCGGGCCGCGCTTTTGAGCTGGATAGTTTTGGCGATGTCCGTCAACGTTTCGAGGTTATCGGAGTTGATCTCGTGAGCCTGAAACTCAACCTTGTATTGTTCCTCGAGGAAGGTGACCAGCTTCACCGTGGAGATCGAGTCGAGTATGCCGCCGGAAATCAACGGGGTGTCCGGCGTGAGAGACTCGGGGTCCTCGCCTGGAAGAAAGGTCTTCATGAGGTAGTCCTTCACGGAGGTCTGTATGCTCTGCGCATCATTGTTCATACGGTGTTTCCTCTATGGCTCGCGTTGGGCCAGGGTTGCCGCGGAAGTCTGGCCCTGCGGCCTGCTGCCGCCGGCAAACACCGCTTCATTCGTTTTGATGGTTTCAAAGAGTCGACCGGCGAGAAGGGTATGGGCCAGCGCATTCGGGTGATCGTCGTAATCGGAGATTGCCAGTTCCTTTTCCGGATACCCCTTGAACGCGTCAGAATAGTCAAGAATGAGGTCGAACTTGGCGGCTTCCGCGCATGCGAATAGCTCTTTGATGTCCCGATCAATGAACGATACCCTTCCTTTTTCCGGCATGAAGATCCAAACGGACCGGATGCCATTCTCGCGGCACGTGTCCGCAAAGGAGGTGAACGCCCACTGAAGCAATTCTGACCCGGAGCCGCTCAGCCGGACTTTGATCTCGGGTTCGCCCATGTCCTGGGTCACGCCGGATGCTGCCAATGCCTTCTGGATGCGCGGCTCATCGATCTCCAGTCCACTTTTCACGCGCTGCACGAGATGGGAAACGATCCATTGCTTTTCAATCCGGTGGCAGAACAGGATCGCGACGTCGAGATCGAAATCCAGCATCTTGTCGCGCAGGGTGATCGTCTTCTGAATCGGGTCGTAGCCGTTCACGGAGAAATTGAGCAGCTCGCAAGGAAGGCCCTCCGCGTTCAATCGGGTCTCCGCGACCGCGTCACACACCTCGCTGTCGTTGACGCCCCAGCCCATCACGTGCGAGGAGCCGATGATGCCGGCCCGGCACACGCCAGCCTGCTTTTCCCTCGTGTACGGTTTGTCGCGCATGCCCCACTCGTTCGTCGTATACGTGATTCCCGCGTAGGTGATCGTGGTGGAGGGCGTCAGCTCCACGCCGAGGTAGTCGCCGCGTTTCGTATTCATCGCCTCGCGCCACTCGTCAAAGTAGTTCAAAGGCTGTCGGCTGTACTTCGCCTGAAGCTCGGGGTTGAACCGATCCACCTGGATCAGGTCTTCGTAATAACCGCCTTGCAGCGCGGCCTCGTCGCGCGCATTGAGCGAAGGCGCTTCGATGGATTCGAGAACCGCCGTCATTGTGGGGCTGAGGTGGCTCTGCACCTCCGCCAGGGCCAACGACACGATGAACATGCCCGCGGCGCCATTGGCGGCGGCACTACGCCAGAAATCGAAAGGTTTCGCCTTGGTGGTGCGCTGCCGGGCAGCCGCGCCGATCATCCACTGGTCGCGCCCGACGGCGATCGCCGCAACGCCCAACGTCACGCATGCGAGCCCAATCTTCAGCACGGATTCCGCGTCCCAGTGGCGCAGTTGAAGCAGCATTGCCTGCCATTGCATCAGCGAATCGGACGTCCACAGGGACCACAGAAACGTGATGGTGAGAAAGGTTGCCACGGTTTTCAGCGCGAGGATGATGGCGAGCTTGGCGCTCTCGGGGCCTGAAGTGGGCACCACCTTCTTTTTCGAGCGGGCTTCGGCCCAGACACTCAAGGTCACGAGGACGCCGAGGATCAGCCAGAACACGACGTCCGGCGTCGTGAACAGGAAGGCGCCCCGCAGCCAATACCACTGATACGCGTGAAGGAACCACGTGGCAAAGAACGCAATGAGGGTGGCGAGGATCATTGCCTGCGTGGTGCCGCGCTTGCGCAACCGGAAAAATAGCGGATAGAAGAAGACCTTCATCATGAAGTCTTTCCAGTAGATATTGATCCGCCGCCAGAAGTCCGTGAAGCTCGAAGCCAGCACGTAGTGGTGGTTGGTCTCCGGCAAGTTGAATCCGAACAGGTGCAGGAACCCGATAATCGTGTGAAACATCGCGGAAACCTGCAGGTAGAGCAGGTATGTCGTAACCATGTGCTGGAAGAAGTCCCCGGCCCCCTTGACCTCTTCAGGGCCCACCAGGAGAAAGGTGTAGATGAAACGGTAGAGGATAAAGTGAAGCGCGCCGCGCAGCATCCACTTGATGCCAGTCTGGTATATCTTGTACGCGTCCTCATTGTAGTAGGTGCGGCAGAAGGCTTGGTAGTCCACCACCGGAAACAGCGGAAAACATACATTCGGAATCATGAAGAAGTACGCGAATGCGCGCCATGGTCCGGCCGGCGCCGATTTGTGGACCAGGTCGTAGAGGTAAACGATCATCCGGAACATGAACATCGCGCCAAGGATTGGCCAAACGCCGCCCGGCCAGGGCGCGTCCGCCCATCCCGCGCGGAACGCGGCGAGCGCCAGCGCGGCGGCCGCCACCAGCCCTATGCGGACCTTGGCAGGCGCCGGCACGTGGCACAGGCCAATGAAGACCAGCCCGATCCCGAGCACCCACGCCGCGCTCTCGACGCCGAGAATCTTGATGATGATTCCAACGCTCAGCAGCACGAAGAAGGGAAGCCGGAATCGCATTGGCAGCAAATGGTTGATGGGAAACGCCGCGACCGAGATATACAACACCTGGCGGAAGGCCTCGCTCTCGAGACGCACCGCGGTGAATACCAACGCGACCAGCGCGAACTGAATGGCAACTGTGCCTAGCTTCAGAAGACCGCCCACCGACCACGATCGTGAATCTTGCTGTACTCCGGGGACTGAAATGCTGGCGACGTTCACACCCATGCGGTTCGGTTTCTCCTCATCCCTCGGATGCTCCTTCAGCCCGTGCAGTATCCCCGGCCTTCGGTGCCGGTCCCGGCGCGGGAGGTCACGCGTGGTGCTGCCTGGGCGCGGCTTCTCGAAGCCTCGACCCCCCGGCCAGCGATATACGACGGTCAACCGTGTCAGGCGGATACAGGGAGGCCGCGCTATGCAGGGAATGCGCGCACCCCGCCCACACACGTAGTTTGTAAACCTTGCAGTGGGAATACATGTATGCAATTTCCATACCTGTCTAAGTTTATCTGCATGATGCCGATTATTGTTATACAACAAGGACTTATGATGATCAGGAACGCCAATACAAAGTGTACGTGGTATTCTGCGTGCAAACGTATTGTCAAAAATGAACAATGGTTGTCCAAAACAGATCATCCATAGAACTGAAAGCCCCAATACGAAAACGAGCCTTCTGTCCATGTTTCCCCCAGCCTATAAGTTGTTATACATACATTATATCTATATAGACCTGTATCAATGCAGTCAATTGCCACATGCTTGAACGGCGAGTGAATAAGGAATGATGAAGTTGTGGAGCCGCAGGCCGGTAACCTTTGCGCGGTTTTCCTTCTTACTCCTGATGAGTACGAACCTCATATCAGACCAACGAAAGTACGACTAACAAAGAAGGGATTAGAGGTATGGTCTTCGCGGCGGCACTTGTTTTTTACCTTATGGGCACTGGCAGTGACCCAAGCGTTCTTCTCTACCTGTATCTTGGAATATGGGCTTCGATACTCTCTGACCCGCTCAGCTGGATTCTCGGTTATCAGAGCGTGGTTTAGTCTCTGCGGGGTCTAGTGCCCCACTGACTGCGGAAGCTCGGGAAAGCAGAGAGCGGGCGAAAGCGAAAGAACCTGTAAGGTGGAGGCTAGTCCCCAGGGAACAGGAGACTCCTTGGCGGTGGACTCCCTGATATTGAGTACGCCCTCGTGGCGCTGAGAAAACCAACTGCGCCAGCAGTGCACCAGAGCCGGGAATTGGGCATAAGAAAACCCCTGAACAACTTGACTCTAAGTCTTTGCCGTTCAGGGGCTTAAAGTATGGCAGCCCGTAGGGGAATCGAACCCCTGTGACGGGACTGAGAATCCCGCATCCTAACCGCTAGATGAACGGGCCGCGGTTTTTACGGGTGCTTGGTAGCGCCCGGGATCAACATGGTTGCCGGACTAGGATTCGAACCTAGAATTTCCTGATCCAGAGTCAGGAGCCTTACCAATTTGGCCATCCGGCATTGCAAGCAGTATGGTAGCGAACGCCGGTAAGCCCTGTCAAGACGCGCTCTTCGTCACGAGTCCTGGGCAGGCGCCCCGTCGCGTCCGCGCCAAAACCAGTAAAACGGAATGCCGGAAAACACAAGTACCAGGCCGATGCCCGCGTTCTTGGGGTCCTGGTAGATGGTCACGAGGACAAGCACGCAGCAGAACAGCACGAACACGGCCGGCACGAAGGGGTAGCCGGTCACGCGGTAGCTACGAGGCTCGTCCTTCATGGTGCGGCGGAGCACGAACACACCGAAGGCGCCCGCACCATAGAAGATAAAGGACGCGAAGATCACCATGTCGGTGAGTTGGTCGAAGGTGCCGCTCAATACCAGCAGCGAGGCCCAGACCGCTTGGATGATCAGCGAGGTGGACGGGGTGTGGTGCACGGGGTGGCAGTTGCCCGCGGCCCGGAAGAAGAGATTATCTCGTGCCATGGCGAAGTACACGCGTGAGTGGGGCATCAACTGGCAGTTGGTCGCGCCGAAGGTGGACAGGAGGATGAGCACGGCGATGAAGGTGGCGCCGCCCTCGCCCAGCGCGCGGCGCATAACCTCCACCGCGACGATGCTGTTCTTGGTCTGGGTCAACGCGCCCATGTCCGACACGGGCATGACATAGAGGTAGACTGCGTTGATGGCCATGTACACGCCCATGACGCCGAAGGTCCCGATAGCAAGCGCGAGGGGAATGTTCCGTTTCGCGTTGCGCACTTCCGCGCCGAGGGAGGCAACGTTGCTCCAGCCGTCATAGGCCCAGAACGCGCCGAGGAAGGCGGCGAACATCGCGCCGAAGACGCCGAGCGAGGTGCGGTATTCGGCGGAAGGATTCTCGAGGAGGGGTACGAGATGGTCGATGGTTCCGCCGCTGAGCGTCAGCCCGAGCAGAATAACCACCGCGATGCCCGCCAGTTTCACGCACGTCGAAATGCTGGCGATGACGCCTCCAAAAACGACGCCGAAATAATTCGCCGTTGTGAGCACAGCGATCGTAGCGATGGTGAACAGTTTCACGCCGAAGTTGTCGAGCGGTTGAAACAACCCGAAAATAGACCACGCCTCGTACTCGGGCGCGAGCCGGGGGAATCCGTACAGCGCGTTCGCGCTCTCGCCGAACACATACGCGATGGAGCTGATGGACGCCGTCTGAATGACTGTGAATGACGACCAACCGAAGAGAAACGCGAACCCGCGCCCGTACATTCGTTTGAGGTACTGGTACAGGCCGCCCGGTTCGGCGATCATGCCCGCGATCTCGGAGTATGTCAGTGCCCCGAACAGTGTGATCACCCCCGCAATGAGCCAGCAGATAAGGAGCAGCCCGGGCGATTGCAGCTCCGCCGCCATGGGCGCGGCCTTCTTGAAGATGCCCGAGCCGATCATGTTGCCCATGATGATCATCACGGTGGTGAACAGCCCCAGCTTGGCCACGAGGCCTCTGGCGTGAATGACGGGGTCCTGCTTTGACATAGCTAGGATGTGCGCCGCAGCTTCGTCACGCGGCCGGCGCTCACCCAGTCCACGACGTAGAGGTTGCCGTCGCGGTCCCCGATCGCGCCGTGGGGGGAGATGAACGTGCCCGGCACGCGATCCGCATGCGGCAGGTTGGGATAGCCCTCCCGCTTTTCGACGCCGGGATTGTCGCCGAGGTGTGTGATGAGTTTATTGTCGCGGTCGAAGATGGTGACGCGGCCATAGAGGTCCGGAATGAGCAGGTCGCCTTCGCGGATGTCGAAATGACAGGGGAAGCGTAGATCATCGGTCACGAAGCCCAGGTGCTTGCCTTCGAGGTCGAAGTATTGGAGACGGACATTGGCGCGGTCCGCGACGACGAGCACGGGCTGCTCGCCGCGGGTGTCCACGAAGATCCCGTGTGGACACTTCATTTTGCCGGGCGCGTCGCCCTTTCCGCCCCAGGTGCGGATGTACTCGGCCTTCGCGCTGTACTGATGGATATAGCTGAGGCCGTAGCCGTCAGCCACGTAGAAGTCGCCATTCGGGGCGATAGCGATATTCGTGGGCACGAACTCGCTGGGTTCCTTGTAGACCCCGGAGTCCATGGGACACCCGATTTCCCAAACGACCTCGCCATCCAACGTCGTCTTCACACAGCGGTTCTGACTGGTTAACGCGAGGTACAGGAACTCCTCGCCATTCTCTCTGTTGAGCTGGAGGCCATGCGCGCCGCCCTCATACTCGGCTCCCCACGACGTAATGAAGGTGCCGTCGGAATCGAAGACTACCATGGAGTGAGGACTCTGGTTATGAATGTAGATACGCCCATTGCGGTCTTCGCAGACGCCATGCGTATACCCGTATTGGATGTGTGCGGGAGTCCGTCCCCATCCTTCGACGAGTTCGTAGGTGTGGCGTCCTTCACCGAGAATGACAGGCTTCATGAGTATCCTCCAATGGGATCGAGAACTCCGACTCTTGCTTGCACCAGCCAGCGGCGCACACTATAGAGGAGCCTTCCTCTTGGCGCAACCAGACCAGGCGGGTCAACCTCACGCGCAGATCGACGTCACCAAGACACAGGCGAGGGTGCCTGTGCCACACGCGCGTGCCATGCCGTGGGGCGTTCTTTCTCTCTTCTGGAATATGGTCAACCATGAGACTTCATGAATTGCAGGTAGACATCGGAATGGAGATAGTCGTGTGGCACAGGCGCCCTCGCCTGTGTCTTTGTCGGGACATCCGACGGATCGGTCGGATCGGACACGCGCAAGTGGGACAAACATCATCGACTGTCTCTTCACCCAGCGATTGTCCTCCCCCCTGTGTCCCCGTGGTCAGTTCTCTTGCGCTTGCGGGCGCTTCCGACACCGTGCGAAGATGGATCAGGCGGCCTGTTCTCCGTGGGATACACGGCCGCAGGGAAACCAGGGGACGAGACAGTGCAGCGAATCCTCGTGGTGGAAGATGAGCCGTCCATCGCGGACAACATCACGTATGCCCTCCAGACGGAAGGCTTCGCGGTGGATTGGTGCGCCACAGCGGAAGAAGCGCTGCGGATTCTCGCGTCATCCGCCATCAGTCTCGTCGTGCTCGATGTCGGTCTGCCGGACCGGAATGGGTTTGACCTCTGCCGCGACATCCGCAGGACTTCCGAGGTCCCCATCATCTTCCTGACCGCGCGCTCGGCGGAAGTCGACCGCGTTGTCGGTTTGGAGATCGGCGCAGACGACTACATGCCCAAGCCGTTCAGTCCTCGGGAGCTGGCCGCACGCGTGCGGGCCGTGCTACGCCGCGCGCCCAAGGGCGAGGCCGGAAAGGGCTCCCCGCCCTTACGGTTCGCCGTCGACGCGCAGCGCATGCGCATCTCCTACTGTGGCGAGACGCTGGACCTGTCGCGCTATGAATACCGGCTCCTGGAATTGCTGTTGCGGCGGCCCGGGTGGGTCTTCTCGCGCGAGCAAATCATGGAGCACGTGTGGGAAGAACCCGAGTCCAGCATGGACCGCACGGTGGACACGCATGTAAAGACGATCCGCGCGAAATTGCGCCGGATCACGCCCGATATCGACCCGATTCAAACGCACCGCGGGCTGGGTTACTCGCTGAAAGAGACCCCGTGAAGATCCGCACGCGCATGTTCATCGCCTTTCTGCTCGTCGCGGGCGTGGGTTTCTACCAGCTTGTCGATTGGATTCGCGAAGACCTGCGGCCCCGCTATCTCGAAGCCATGGAGGAAAGCATGGTCGACACCGCGACCCTGCTGGCCTCCCTGATATCGGAGAAGTCCCAACGCGACGGCATTCACACGGACGACCTGCGGCTCGCCTTTGATCACGCACAGAAGCGGCGCTTCGCGGCCCAGATATTCGAGTTCACAAAAACGCAGGTCAACATGCGCGTTTATGTGACGGACCGCAACGGCATCGTGCTTTTCGACTCCAATCACGGCAACGATGAGGGCAAGGACTACTCGCGTTGGAACGATGTGATTCGCACGTTGCGGGGCGAGTACGGCGCGCGCGCAACGCGCCTCATCCCCGACGACCCGAGAACATCCATCGTGCACGTGGCATCGCCGATTATCATCGATGGCGAGATCGCGGGCGTGTTGACAATATCAAAACCTTCTGGAAGCCTCACGTTGTTCATGGAAGCCGCGCGCCACAAGATCGCCGTTGCGGGGATCGTCGCCGCAATCTCCGTGATCCTGCTCGGCTCCGTGATCTCCGCCTGGATCACGTGGCCCATTGAGAAGCTCACGCACTATGCCAAGTCCATTCGCGATGGCAGGCGCGCGGCATTGCCGAAACTGGGCCGCGGCGAGATCGCCTCGTTGGGAGCTGCGTTTGAAGAAATGCGTACGGCGCTCGAAGGCAAGCAGTACGTGGAGGAATACGTGCAAACCTTGACGCACGAAATGAAGAGTCCGCTTTCGGCGATACGTGGCGCAATTGAACTGCTTGATGAGGATATGCCGCCCGAGCAGCGCCGTCAGTTTCTGGACAATCTGAAATCGGAATCCGAGCGCATCCAGGGTCTGGTTGATCGTATGCTCCAGTTGTCGGCGCTGGAGAACCGCCGGGAGTTGCGGGACGTCGAAGAGGTTTCAATTGCCGACCTGATTGCGGATGTCGTTGCGAGCGTGCAGCCGGTACTATCCAGCCGGGACGTTCGCGTGTCCGTGGATCAGACTCCGGGCATCACCGTGCGCGCGGAACGTTTTCTGCTGCGGCAAGCCTTGGCCAACCTGCTGCAAAACGCCGTCGAGTTCAGTCCCCGCGGCGCGGAAATCCGCATCCTCGTCGAACAGCAGGATGCTTCGGTCATCCTGCGCATCCAAGACCACGGACCAGGTATTCCGGACTACGCGCTGGAGAAAGTGTTCGACCGGTTCTACTCGCTGCGGCGTCCCGACACCGGCAAGAGAAGTTCTGGACTGGGCTTGGTGTTCGTGCGGGAAGTGGCGTCGCTCCACGGCGGGGAGGCAACCCTGACCCTTCCCGCGAAGGTGGAACAACGCCGCGGATAGCTTGTCGGGGACGCGCGGCGTATCTAATTCTTACTCCGGGCCCAGAGTGACATCGAACTGCACGCGCCGGTTCAGCTTCCGGTTGGGTTCACTGTCATTCGGGAGCGCTGGCTGGCTCTCGCCTAAGCTTTTCGAGGTGATACGTTCCGCCTCGATTCCGCTTTCCACCATGTACCTCTTTACGGCGTCGGCGCGACGCTGACCCAAGGCCATGTTGTAGTCTTAAATGCCGAGGTCGCAGGTGTGACCTTCGACCACGACCGTGTCGCCCCCATGTGCCTTCATTTCGGCGACCAGTTTGTCTAGTTCCGCCTTGCCTTCCGGCCTCAACACGGCCTTGTCGAAATCGAACAGGATGTTGTTCATCAGCATCTTCCCGTCCACCACGTCGGGCGGCTTCAACTTGGGCGGTTCCACGGGGAGTGACGGTTCTATGGGTTTCTGCCAGCAGTGATACACCACGCCTCGGTTGCCCCAGAGTTCAGTGTCTCCCGTATTGGTGTCCGGCTCGTCCGGCCACCACCAGTAACACGAACGGGGCTCTGAACGGGGGCATCCCGCGGCGCCCTGGTCCGGATATGGTTCAGGCGCCGCGCCGTTTCCCCACCACGACATGTCGTCCCAGGTCTTGGGTCCGCAGGTAGCCGCGGTTGCGTTTCCGGCAAACAGCAAGAACATCAGTAGCCCAATCAGCAGCCGCGTCATCATAGACACCTCCTGGTTGGGGGAACGAGGTCACGCGAAATCAGGCATAAGACTTTCTGCAGTACGGGTACCCCAATCGACGCTCACGGAAATGCAGTCTTTGTGTTGGCTCACGGGACTCTTCACGGGATTACAATACGGAACAGGCCAGTCAAAGTTCCCGCGTTCGACCATTTGTCAGGAATTCTGAGGCCTGCAGGCCTGCAGAGGACACTTGAACGGGAAGGCGGTAAGTCTAAACTGTAGAATCCAGACACACTCGCGTTGTGTGTGGATACCCTCCAGGGATTGTACAACTGGACTCGACAGATTTCTCCGTTTCTGTTTGAGAATCCCCAAAAAGACGGATAAACTACAGCCATCTTTCAAACATACACTCAGTGGTCTTTACTTTGATCACGTCGTTCTTACGAAAGAGCGCCGTGAGGAGGGCACCATGAAGTCCCCGGGGTCAATGTTTGCCGTTTGCGTGCTGGCGTGTTGCTCAGGCGGATGCGCTCATTTCGATCAGCCCGAGGAGTCTATTGCCGTTCAGGAAAGGTCCAGTCCTCTCCCCAGAGAAGTTCACAAGGATCTGCTGATCGACCCGGACGAACTGGACGAAATCCCCCTGAAGGAATGGACGCCGACCGAGGCTGACAAATATACCTTGGACCCGGCGGTGTTGTGTTGCGATATGGCTATCCCTGGCCGCTGGTATTTCACGGATCACCGATTCTTCGGAACCGATATGATCATTGCTCCGAAGGACGGGCTCTACTCGGTCCGTTTTATCGCTTGGGGCTGCGTCGGCGAACTCTACTTCGAGCGAACGGCTACATTCGCGAACGGCGTAGTTCATCTCGATAAGCCCGTGCGAGACTTCTGGTCGAATACCTACCAGGACCTTTACGCGGTGAAGGCCTGCGAGAGAGAGTTTCTCGTTCCTGCGTGCGTGGCAAAGGACTTTGATGAGTGGATACGCGGTGGGGGGACAACCTTGGAGGACTTGCCTTGGCATATGTTGCAGAGGATTGCGCAGACTGAATAGACCGGCTATGCCCCAAT
>JADLCA010000503.1 GCA_020847495.1 Candidatus Hydrogenedentota bacterium
CTGGACGCTCTTCGTGTATGCGTTAATGGGAATCGATCCCAGTTTCAGCACGGAACTCTTCCGCACTTCCTTCGGGACCACCATGAGTTTCTTCGTCATGAAAAGGACCTCTCCCCCCTGCCGCGGCTGCGGTCCGCTCACAATCGGCGGACGGCGCGGAAATGGGCGTTAGTGTCAAATGGGGAGAGTATAAAGAACTGCGGGGACTGGAGTCCATTTTTCCCGGCCAGACGCGAACGAGCCTGGATTCAAGGTGTGGGACCGGCGATGTGGGACCGGCGATGTGGGACCGGCGCCCCCGCCGGTCGTACTCTCCAATGGATTCAATCTCCCACGACCGCCGAGGGCGGCGGTCCCACACCATAACGCTCAACTGACAGGAGGTAGAAGGATCTCCCACGACCGCCAAGGGCGCCGGTCCCACACTTTGCCTGCATTGCCTGCTGATTTCTTCATCTGCGCGAATCTGCGCAATCTGCGGATGGGTGTCTTATTGGATTCGGCTGAAGCGGCGTAGCGTGTTCATTTCACCGAAAAATTGACTTTCCGCCCGTATGCTGGCTAGAATCCGGTCTTTGCGCCAAGGTCCGCCCTGCGGAGCTTCTGGCTTTACGGGGGAGAGGTGGCCGAGTGGTTGAAGGCGCACGCTTGGAAAGCGTGTGAACTCTTAACGGGGTTCCGCGGGTTCGAATCCCGCCCTCTCCGCCATTAGACCATCGCGTCCGCATCGCCCTTTCCGCCCCCGGAAAGCCTTGCTGGCGGGCACCTTCGAAACCGCGTACGGGAGGAGTAGGGCACTTCCATGGTCGGCGGAACACCGCGGATTCTCATCATCCGCTTGAGCGCCATCGGCGATGTGGTCCGAGTCCTTCCTGCCCTCCAACTCCTTCGCGACGCATTCCCGGAAGCCCACCTCGACTGGGTGATCGAACCCAAATCGGTCGCCGCCATCCAGGGACATCCCGCGTTGGACGGTGTCCTCCTCTTTCAACGGCCTCCCCGCGCCATCGACGCAGTCCGCGAATTCACCGGCCTGTGCCGATCGATTCGCGACAACCACTACGATTACGTGCTGGATTTTCACGGCATCCTGAAAAGCGGACTGCTGGCCTGGTATTCAGGCGCCCCGCGCCGCATCGGGTTTGCGCGTCCCCGCAGCCAGGAACTGAGCTATCTCTTCACCAACCAGAAGGTGCAACTTCCCAGCGCCACCTTGAACCGCTGCGAGGAAAACCACCTCCTCTGCAAGAGCCTCGTGAAGGACTGCGCGTGGCACCACCCGCTCATCAGCGTGCCCTACGACGTGCAGGACGGCGTCGATGCGTTCTTTGAGAGCACCTTTGACGGGGGCAAACGCGTCATCGCCATGCATGTGCCCGTAGACCGCCCGGAGAAGGAATGGCCCGCGGAGTATTTTGCGGAATTGTCCGACCTGCTTTTGGCGGACGGACGCTTCGAGGTCGTGCTGACCTGGGGCCCGGGCCAGTTCAAGGCAATCGAAGCGGTCCTCGAGCGCACGCGTCGTCTGCCCATCGTTTCGCCGGAAACCGTCGACCTGAAACACTTCGCATGGCTCGTGCACCGTGCGGCACTCTTCTTCGGGTGCGACACCGGGCCGATGCATATCGCCTGGGCCACGGGAACGCCCGTGGTCGCCGTCTTTGGCGGCACGGACCCGCGCCAGCACGCGCCCTACGAGCACCCGCACCGCATCCTCATGAGTGGCCAAGGCGCCGCGGACCTTGCCACGGCGCGCAAGCGCATGCGCGCCATCACCCCGCAGATGGCCTACGACGCCTGCCTCGAGTTGGCCGCACTGCCGTTTTCCGATCAAGCGCCCCTTACCGGCTGAGCGATTGACGCTTCTCGCCTTGCGCGCTATGCTGCTCATATGAAGTTCATGACCCCGATGGCAGTTGTGTTGGCTGCCGCTTGCGCGGCGGAAACGCCCCCGGGCTACTTCCAGGAGTCTTACACGCACAACGCCATGGCGACCCAGTTCGAGATCGTCATGTACGGTGAGCGCGGCAAGATGACGACCTCTCACCTGGACCGCGTGGCCGAGGAGGCCTTCGCGGTCATCGACAGCCTGGAGGCGCGGATTAGCACGTGGCGGCGCAGCAGCCAGACCTCGCGCGTTAACCGCGAGGCTGCGGACCAGCCCATTCGTGTCGCACCGGACATCTTCAGCGTGATCCAGAATTCGCAGCGTTTCTACCGGGAAACCGGCGGCGCCTTCGATATTACCGTGGGACCACTCGTGGAATTGTGGCGCACGTGCAAAGAGGCGAAGCGCTTGCCTACCACCGAGGAACTCGACGCGGCCAAGGCCTTGACCGGCTTTGACAAGGTTACCTTGGACCCCGTCGCCGACACCGTATTCTTCACCAGGAAAGGCATGCGGATGGATTTCGGGGGGATTGGCAAAGGTGTCGCACTCGACGAGGTCGCCCGGGTCCTGCGCGGGTACGGCATCCAGATGGCCCTGCTGAGCGGCGGCGCGAGTTCGATTGTGGCCATGGGCGCGCCGCCGGGCCAGGATGCTTGGAAGGTCCGCGTGCAGCATCCGCTGAAACCGGACTCGGACATCGCGACGGTTACGATGCGCGATGAGGCTTACTCCTCCTCAGGGCACATCGAAGACGTGGTCGAAATCGAGGGCAAGCTATACGGCCACATCGTCGATCCGGCGACCGGTATGCTCGTCCAGGGCATGGCCATTGCCATCGCCATCGCGCCCACCGGCGCCGAGACCGAGGCCCTCAGCAAGGCCTTCTTCATAAAAGGCGAGGAAGGGACCCGGCAGTACTGCCAGGAGCACCCCGGGGTCCGCGCCATCCTGATACCCAAACCCGAATCGGGCGAACTGGCGGCGATCAAGATTGGCTTCACCGAGTAATAACCCCACCGTAAGTCATTTCCCAAAAACTACTTATCCTCTTTGTCCGTGTCCGTCCGTGTTTGTCCGTGCTCGGTCCGTGCCCATGACACTAGACGCCGGAGGCGTCCCCGTCGTACAATTAAGGAGAGAGCAAATGCCCTCGCATGGCCGCGTGTTTGCCCAGAGCACCATTGCGGCGGCTTGACGTGTGCCCGGCGGGAGGCGGATAATACTGCGTTTGCCCCACCCGGCAATAATCGGTGGATTGCACCGGGAAGTACCCTAGCGCGGGGCGGGATACCGCATTGTGCGGTCCTGCAACTGAAAGGAACGGACGAATGGACAAGGATCTGAGTCGGCGAAACTTCATGAAGGCTACAGGCGCCACGGCGGGCCTGGCAATCGCGGCGGGCTGGTCCCCATTGTCCTATGCGCAGAACGAGAAAGTGCGCGTGGCCCTCATCGGCACGGGCAGCCAGAACTGCGTGCATATCGAAGACGGCTTGGCGGGGGCGCAGGAAATCGAAGTGGTTGCGGTTGCCGACTGCCTCATTCCCAATCTTTATAAAGGCATCTACCTGCTCTCCATCGATGATGAGGCCAAGAAAGCAGCGCTGATGCAGCACAAGTACCTTGACTACCGCGAGATGCTGGACAAAGAGAAAGACAATATCGATGCGGTGATCATCGCGACGCCTTTCAAGACGCACTACCAGATTGTCATGGACTGCCTCGACGCCGGCAAGTATGTCTTTTGCGAAAAGACCATGGCCCACACCTATGAGTACTGCCGGAACATCGTGACGAAGTGCCACGAGACCGGCCTGTTCGTACAGTGCGGCCACCAGCGCCGGTACAATCCCGAGTTCAACCGCGCAGCAACCGATATTATCGAACGCGGCCGCCTCGGGCGCGTCAGTTACATCGAAGCCCAGTGGCACCGCAACGGCGACTGGCGCCGTCCCTTCCCGCTGCGCAAGGACGGCACGGTGTATCAGCTCTCGCCAGAAGAGCAGAAGTTCATCCCGAACTTCGAGCGTCACATGAACTGGCGCATTTACGAAGAGTTTTCCGCAGGCCTGATGAGCGAGCTGGCGACGCACCACCTCGAAGTCACCAACTTCTTGATGGGCACCATGCCTACACGCGTGCACGGGACCGGCGGCATCGACTACTGGCGCGATGGCCGCGACACCTACGACAACGTCGCGTTGACGTACGAGTACGAAATGAACTCGCGGCTCCACGGCTTTGGCCCGCTTGACGCGCGCAATGCGGAGATGCAGAACCACATGCGCGAAATCAACCGGCCGTACACGGTCCGTGTCACGTGGACAGGCACCCTGCAAAGCGCATACAAGGGCGCGTATATGCTCGTGATCGGCGACAAGGGAACATTCCAGCTTCGCGAACGCACCGCGGCCGATATGCCCGGCTGCGTGTTCTGCGCCGAACCGAAGAAGATCTACCTGGACCCCAAGACGATGCAGCCCACCGACGACAAGGCCACGATCGAGTGGATCCGGTCGAGCGGCCAGTCGCAGAAGTACACGAGGCTCGAGGACGTGCCGCCGGTGCCCTTCGAGAGCGAGTTGGGCATGGGCATCTTCGACAAGACGCCCGACACACGCCAGTTCGAAGCCTTCGCCAAGCACATCAAGGAAGGCGGCAAACCGCGCACGAACGAGATGGTCGGTCTGATGGCCTCCATCTGCGACATCGCCGGCCACGAAGCCGTCACCGAGAAGAAGACCGTCGAAATCGACCCGGCCCTGTACACCTTCGATTTCGAGACCCCGAGCCCCTTTGAATACGAATCC
>JADLCA010000504.1 GCA_020847495.1 Candidatus Hydrogenedentota bacterium
GGTCCAGCTCAAAGCGGCTGTAGTGGCGGTCCAAGTGTTTGGGTTTGGAAAGAGCCCCCTCCCTTCATCCAGCGACGGTGCCGCGAATCAGAACGCGGAGAGCAACGCGGAGACCGCTGCGGAGCAGCCGACAACTTCGAGATTCGCGCCGGAAGCCCCCAGCGACGCACGCCCGTGAGTCACGACCCTTCCATGCAGTGCGTGGTTTGCCTGGGCGCCCACGCATGACATCCGCAAAGCCCCGTATCGCCCTTGACCTGAGTTGTGCCGCGGAATCTCCTGTCACCGGCATCGGATATGCCGCCATCAATCAAGTGAAGGCCCTGCTCGCCGGGGACAGCGCATTTGCCTATGCAAGCTTCGCCACCGGGGACCGGCAAGGCGGGGCGGTGCTGCGCCGTGAACTGGGGATGCTCCACCACCGGGTGCTTCCGTTCGCCCGGCTCGCCAAGTATCACCTGTGGACCCGCTGGAGCTGGCCCCCCATCGAGTGGTTCTCGGGCGATGTGCGGATCGCCCACAACTTCTGCCACCAGACGCCCGCCACCCGGAATGCGCTCAAGCTGGTCACCATTCACGACCTGTCCTTCATCCGGGTGCCCGAGACCCATACAGAGACGACGATTCGCGTGCAGTCGCGCCTGTTGAAACAATGCGTCGAGGAAGCGGACGCCTTGATCGCCGTATCGAACCACTGCAAGTCGGAACTCATCGAACTGCTGGGAATAGATGCCGCGCGGGTCCATGTCGTGCCCAATGGAGTCAATCTCGAGGAATTCGAGAAACCCTTCGACCCGCAGGAGCATGCCCGGCTCGCGCGTCGCGTCGGTTTGACACGAGACTATCTCATTCAAATTGGAACCTTGGAGCCTCGAAAGAATATACTGCGTCTTCTTGAAGCGTATGGCGTGGCGCGGTCACGGCATCCCCATTCCCATTCCCCCCAATTGCTGCTGGTGGGAAAGATGGGATGGAAGAGCGGACCCATCGCGGAGGCCATTGCTTCGCGCACTTCTGGTGCTGACGTCATTCATGCCGGCTACCTGAACCGTTCGGAGGCCGTGTTGCTTCTGCGCGGAGCACGGGCTTGCCTGTATCCGTCGCTGTACGAAGGGTTCGGTTTGCCGGTCCTCGAAGCCATGGCCGCGGGTATCCCCGTGGTGACGAGCGCCGTTTCGGCCCTTCCCGAAGTGGCGGGCGGCACCTGTACGCTCGTAGACCCTTACGACGTGGAATCGATAGCGTCCGCGATTTGTTCCGTGATGGATAATGAGGAAGCGGCCGCGAGGCTCGCCGCCGCGGCCCGCGAGAGGGCGCGCACCCTCACATGGGAAACTAGCGCCAGCGCCCTGGAAAAGGTGTACTGTCAAGTGGCGGGGATGCCGGTCTGACCCTGGGTCCCAGTGCGCATACTTGCAGACGAGTTAATGATGGGCCGGCAGCCTTGTCCATGAGGCGCCCAGGCCATACGCATGCACCAGGGGTGTTGATTCCGCTCAAACAGCCGGAGCGCAGGCCGGTTTCCGGCGGGCATATCACACCCATCCCGAACGTGAACGGAAAGGTACGGTAGCACGATGTGGAAGAAGATGAATCCTCCCTCAGAAGCAGTGGCACTCCTATCGGCATGCCCCAAAGTCACGGTGGTGAGCCGGTCGAGCGAGCTGATAGACCTCGCCTGCGGCGGTGCCGGCAGCGATTCGTTCGAAGTTTGCTACGACGTGCCCGGCCGCGGAAATGTGATTGAAGCCCGTGTCGTCCGCGTTCGCAACGGAGTGTCGGCAAACTACGAGGAGCCCTACATGCGCCGGCGCGATCCGGAGAGCATGGTCATGGGTGACGAGCTTCCGACAGACAAGATTACGTTCAAGGAAAAATACGGGAAAGACTTCAACGGACTGCGGCAGGAAACGTTTGACTGGCTGAAGAGCCAGGAACTGGTCACCTTCGCGTTTCGCGCGGGCAAGAAAGGCATGGGGATCGACGCTATGGTGGTAGCGCCGGCCAACGCGGGGTTCTTCGCGCTGGGCCTTGCGCTCCTCCAGGAAATTCTACCCATCGATGAATTGCCCCAGCCTTATAAGCCGCAGTTGATTATCTACGTCGCCCCCCCGTTCCGGCACACCCATTTCAAAGGCCAGCAAATCGTGGTGCACTGCCGCAGCAAGGAACTGCACGAGATCTTCTCCTACAATCTCTATCCCGGTCCCAGCGCGAAGAAAGGCGTGTATGGCAGCCTCTTGAATCTCGGCGAAAAGGAAGGATGGGTGACCGCCCACTGCTCGACGGCCCAGGTGATCACGCCCTACGACAATCTGGTCACGATCATGCATGAAGGCGCAAGCGGCGGTGGCAAAAGTGAAATGCTGGAGCAGGCACATCGCGAGAAAGATGGACGCCTCTTGCTGGGCACCAATCTGATCACGGGAGAACAGCGCCACGTCACCATGCCGCGCGGGTGCGATATCCGCCCCGTGACCGACGATATGGCGCTGTGCCACCCGTCGCTGCAGAAGAACGACGGCAAGTTGCGTGTGGTCGACGCGGAGAACGCATGGTTCGTGCGCGTGAACCACATCACGGAATACGCAACCGACCCAAGTCTCGAACGCCTCACCGCGCAGCCTCCCGAACCCCTGCTGTTCCTCAATATCGACGCCGTGCCGAGAGGACGTGCGCTCATCTGGGAACACATCGAGGACGAACCCGGCAAGCCATGTCCGAACCCGCGTGTCATTCTGCCGCGCCGTTCCATCCCGGACGTCGTCGATGGCCCGGTAACGGTGGACATCCGCAGTCTGGGCGTGCGCACGCCCCCCTGCACACGCGAGAAGCCGTCATACGGCATCATCGGCCTGTTCCACATTCTGCCGCCGGCCCTGGCATGGCTGTGGCGCCTGGTCGCGCCGCGCGGCCACGCAAACCCGAGTATCGTGGACACCGGCGAGATGACCAGCGAAGGCGTTGGCTCCTACTGGCCGTTTGCGACGGGCCGCCAGGTTCAGCACGCCAACCTTTTGTTGAAACAGATCGAATCGACC
The DNA here is from genome assembly GCA_020847495.1 of Candidatus Hydrogenedentota bacterium. Taxonomy (GTDB): domain Bacteria; phylum Hydrogenedentota; class Hydrogenedentia; order Hydrogenedentales; family SLHB01; genus JAHDWY01. The sequence continues at coordinate 3,042 of JADLCA010000504.1, forward strand.
CCGGCCACCTTGTACATCCTGTGCCCCAATCAACACATTGGGTCCTGGTATACAAGCTTCATGCCCCAGTGGATTGCCCGCGAGTATCTGGCGCGCCGTGGCATGGCGCGGTTCAGGGCCAACCAGATTCGGCCCGCGCGCACACCGCTGCTGGGGTACGCATTGCACGATGTGACCGTGGAAGGCGCGAACATCCCGAGGTGGTTCCTCCAGGTGGACACGCAGCCCGAGGTGGGCGCTGAAGCATACGACCGGGGCGCGGCCATCCTGGATGACTTCTTCAAGAAACACCTTGAGGCCTACATGACGCCTGAGTTGCTGCCGCTGGGCCGGTGGATCATCGAATGCTATCTGTCAAACGGCAAAGTCGAAGACTACCGCAAGCTCATCGCTTCGGAATGGATGCCCCAGCAGGAGGCATCCAAGTCCGCCGTGTAGCACGCAGACTTGATAGTAAAGCCCGCCCGTTGCTTTTGGTTCAGTCGGAGGCTACGATGCGGTCAAGATGAACGTCACTGCGTTTATGCGCTCGACCGTGAGCCGTGCAGGCGTGGCAACACTGGCAATCGGCGTGTTGCTTTCCTTGCCGTCCTGTGCGCCCGCGCGCGAGAAGGCGGCAAACGATGCGGCGCCTGCCGCCCCGGTGGATGAAGCCGCGCGCTTGTCGGAAGAGACCAAGGCCAATCCAGGCGATGCGGAACTCCAGTATCGCTTGGGGAACGCCCTATTCGACAAAGGCCTGTACCGCGACGCAGCCGCTGCCTACCAGCAGGCGCTCGCCTTGCGACCAGAGTATGCCGCCGCCCACTGCAATCTGGGTCTTTCCCTGCGCAGGCTGGGCCAGTTGCCGGAGGCCATACAGTCGTACCGCCGCGCCCTTCGGTACGAGCCAGACGACCCGGTGACGCTGCGCAATCTCGCGGCCGCAGAACGCGAGGCCGGAAATGTGGCGGGCGCAATAGAGCATTTGCGGCGTCTGACCGAACTGGCGCCCGAAGACGTGCTCGTCCGTTCGGAACTGGCGAACCTGCTGTTCCAATTGAGGCAATACCCGGAAGCGGCCGAGTCCTTCAAAGAGGTGATCCGCCTGGACCCCGGCATGTCCAGCGACTACTACAACCTCGGCCTCTGCTATCTAGAGATGGACAACCTCGACTCCGCACTGACCACGTGGCTAACAGCGTTGGCCTACGATCCCAACAACGCGTCCGCGCGCAAAGGGCTGGCCGTCGCCTACTGGCGCAGGGGCGACTACGATCAAGCATGGCAATCAGTAGTCGAATGCCAAACTCGCGGCATCCCCCTCGACCCTGAATTCATGGACAAGCTCCGCACCGATTCCGGCCGCGTCGGGCCGTGAACCTCTCCAGCGCCGCCTTCTCTTCCGTACCGCCTCGCTCTCCGAGCGCGGCGGCACAGCGCTATGCTCCGCAATGAGTCCCGATGGTGCTCCACATCACTTAGCGCCGAGGCTGCGTTTTAGCAATGAAGAGCACAGGCGAGGGCGCCTCTGCCACACGTCTATCTCGCATTCCCTTTTTGTCTTGAACTCCCAAGAACTTCCAGCAAACC
>JADLCA010000505.1 GCA_020847495.1 Candidatus Hydrogenedentota bacterium
AGAACCGCGCATTTCGCGCCGGCATTGCGAAAGGAGCACTCCATGTCAACGTTCCCCTTCGGATTGCAGCTCTACACCGTCCGCGATCATCTCGAAAAGGACGTGCCGGGCACGCTGCGCCGTGTGAAAGACGCGGGCTACGACGTCGTCGAGCTGGCAGGCATCGGCCTGCATGGTCCGCGCGAGTACAACGCGATGCTCAACGACGCGGGCCTGAAAGCTGTGAGCAGCCATTTCCCTTATGAAGACATCGTAAAGTATACGTCCGCCACGATAGAAACGACGCAGGCCCTTGGACTTCAATACGCGATCGTGCCGTGGCTCGGTGGTGAATTGTGCCCGGACCGCGACGCATGGGTCACGTGCGCGCGGGCCATGGACGAGGCGGGTGCAAAATTCCGCGCCGCGGACATTACGCTCTGTTATCACAACCACGCGCACGAGTTTGAACGTCTCGGCGGGCAGTACATCTTCGATCTGATCTATGAGTCGACGTCCGCGCACCACCTCGCGTTGGAGTTGGATTCCTACTGGGTGCAATACGGCGGCGCCGATCCCGTGGAAAAGTTGAACCAATACAAAGGCCGCTGCCCGCTGCTCCACGTCAAGGACATGAGCGCCGACGCCTCACGCACCTTCACTGAGGTTGGGCGCGGTATCATGGACTGGGGCGCCATCCTGCCCGCCGCCGCAAAGGCCGATGTGCATTGGTTCATCGTCGAGCAAGACACCTGCCCCGGCGACTCGCTCGAAAGCGCCCGCATCAGCGCGGACTACATGCGGAGCCTGTGAAACACATGCTTCCTTTGCCCGATCAAGACACAGGCGAGGGCGCCCGTGCCACACGTCTGTTTCCCAACCAATTCCTGATGGGATCTCTTGAAGTGCGCGCACTGACAGGAGACTGCAGGAAAGGAAGAACCAATCGAGGCCGAGCAAGCGCGTGTGGGACAGGCGCCCTCGCCTGTCGTCCCATCGTTTCGCGATCGTAGCCAGAGGTAGACCGAAGCGTCCAAAGCGAAAGGAACTGCGTCATGGCCTCGCATCATGATGGTCCATCATCACCCGCGTTTCACGCGGTGCCGTTCAAGGGAAACGCGCCATTCACTAGCCTCGCCAAGACCGGGGCCTCCGCATCCATGCAAGACGCCGCCCCGCATGCGCCCAAAGGCACGTGCACCTCGTGGGGCATGCCGTTCGACATTGCCCGGCCTCTTGTTGCCAAGGACAAGCCCGTCTCGGTTGCTCTCGGCAAAGTCCACGCGCAATGGCTCGTGTTCATGCACGCCACCGATCTCGAACCCTTGAACTGGAATCGCGACGGCCTCCTGTCGCCCATGCGCGGCATCGGCCGCTTGAATGAACACATCGCCGATTACGTGCTCGAATACGCAGACGGCACGGAAGCGCGCGCGGCGATCCGCCGCCGTCATCACATCGGCATGTACAGCCGGCCTTGGGGCGAGAACTGCTTTCAGGCGGTCGCGCACTCTAAACCCGCGCCGATGCCTCCCGTACACGAGCAAGGCATCGAGCCTCCGCTCGGAGACCGGCTCACGTATTGGGGTCAGAGCCAGACACGCGTGCGCCAACCCGACATCCTGCCGTGGGTCAATTGGCTTTGGGCTTGGGAGAATCCGCATCCCGAAAAGCCCATTGTAGGCATGCGCGTCGAGCCCAAGGGATGGCTTGTTGTGCTCTCCGGCATGTCCGCGGGGAAGGCGTGTTCCACTCCACTGCGCTGGGACACGCGCAAGAAGGCCGTGCTGACCCTTCCCAAAGGCACGCGGTTTGACGCTACGCTGAACGCCGAAGGCGTCAACGCACAGCTTGCCCTCGATCTCGGACAGATCATCTCCGCGCGGCCGCGCACCATCTATCCGAACGATGCATGGTCCAAGTCCTACACCAATCAGGTGCCGGCGGTCTCCGAGTCCGAGATTCTCGTCGAGTACACCGCGCATCCGGGTGCGTGCTTTCATGTGTTGGGAAAGAGGATCCCCGTGGCGAAGGTAGTCTCGCGCAGCGCCGCGTTGCTTTCTCCTGTGCCACCAGCGACACGTCGCGTGGAGTTGCGAGTCGTCGATCAAGCGAGCAAAAAGCCCGTGCCCGTGAAGCTGCACGTGCACGGCAGCGCAGGCGAATACCTCGCACCCGTGGATCGTCCGCGCCTTCCGAATCCCGCGTGGTTCGAGGACTACACCCCCGACTTTCTCAATCAGAACATCCATTGCTGCACCTACATCTCCGGCGAAACCGTCATCGATCTGCCCGAGGGGCCCGTTTACGTCGAAGTCAGCAAGGGATTCGAGATTCAACCCGTGCGCAAGGTCGTGCAGGTAACCGCGCGCACAAAGTCGATCACGATTCCCGTTCAGAAGGTACTGCCCTGGCGCGAGCGCGGCTGGGTCACCGCGGACACGCACGTGCATTTTCTGTCACCCGCGACGGCCATGCTCGAAGGCTCGGCGGAAGGCGTCAACATCGTGAATCTGCTGGCCAGCCAGTGGGGCGAGTTGATGACCAACGCCGGCGACTTCGACGGCAAGACCACCTTCGGATCTCGCGAGGCCGGCGGCGACGGCGAATGGCTCGTGCGCGTGGGCACCGAGAACCGGCAGCACGTGCTCGGCCACATCTCCTTGCTTGGATACAGCGGACGCATCATCGCGCCGATGTGCAGCGGCGGCCCCGACGAGGCGGCCCTCGGTGATCCCGTTGATGTGCTCATGACGGAGTGGGCGAGAAAGTGCCGCGCCCAGGGCGGACTCGTCGTGATGCCACACTTCCCGAATCCGCGTTGCGAGAATGCGGCCACGCTGATGAGCGGACACGTGGACGCGGTCGAGATGGCGTCGTGGGGTTACCTCTATAACGGCATCGATCCGTATTCACTTTCCGACTGGTACCGTTACCTCAACTGCGGCTACTTCCACGCCGCCGTGGGCGGCACCGACAAGATGTCCGCGCACACGCCCGTCGGCGCGATACGCACCTACGCCCACGTGGGCACGGACCAGCCCTTCACGTATCAGACATGGATGGACGCCGTCCGCGCGGGACGCACCTTCGTGACCTACGGACCGCTGCTCGAGTTCCGCGTCGAGGGCAAACCCGCGGGCACGCGCATCGCCATGAACCGCACCGGCGGCACGGTCGATGTCGAATGCGAATTGGCCAGCGTCACCATGCCGATGTCACGCGTGGACCTGATTGTCAACGGCGAGATTCGCGAGAGCCGCCGCATTGGCGCGCGCCAGGCCAGCGCACAGTGGCGCGTTCCCATCACGCGCAGCTCGTGGGTCGCCTTGCTCGTGCGCGGCCATTACCCGGACAAGCCCGAGATCATCGCCGCGCACTCGTCCCCCGTGATGATCGAGGTGGAGGGGAATCCCTTCTTCGCCGCCGCGGATGCCATGACGATCCTCGAGCAGATCGAAGGCGCCCTCGCTTACATCGACACCATCGGCACCCGCGCCGAGGCAAAGGCCTACAAACGCATTCGGCTGATCCTCACGTCAGCCCACCGCAAACTGCATAACGAACTTCACCAACGCGGCCATGGCCACACCCACACCCACGCGCGCGAGCATCACGGGAAGTAAGGGCGCGCCTGCGCTCTCATTTCCCTGGCACGGTCACGAAGATACGGCCCGGCTCAACCCGGTATGTAAGATTGAGTGGAAGCAGCAGCGCTTTCAGTATTTCCTGGAGCGTCACCTTCTGCATCCTGATGTAAGGCACGAGGCCGGTCACTCGCGGACCTTCAGGCGTCAGCTCCTTGTGCGGTAGCGGGGCTGGCACTGCGCTCATGGGCAATCCCTCAAGTGGGATTGCACCCGGTGGCAAACCCGGCGGCAAGGGCTGGCCTGGCACGGGCATGGGCATGGGTTCAGTCACAAGCTGCGGCTCTGGCATTGGACCGGGTGGCGGTGGGGGCACGGCATCCTGATCAAGCACGATGCTCACGTGTGTGTAATCCCCCAGAAATTCGAGGATTCGCGCAATGTGTTCGTCTTCGAATTCGAGGGCAAGGTTCTTCTCCAGACGTTGAGCGAGGTCCGGATCGGCCTCGGCGGATGGATCGGCGAAGTCCGTCTCAGCAATCGCTTCTTCCGTGGAAATCCAGACGTATTGTGGACAGGCCACGTACGTCAGACCCAGCGGCTCGCACAGCGCTGTCAATGCATCCCGAAGCGTAACATCTTCGAGTTTGATGGACGGGATCATCCCGTCCGTGGCGTAACCGAGTTCTTCGGGGACTCTCGTGTCCGCGGGCCGGTCTTCCCGCGGCACGCGCGGGTCCACCGGTAGCGGCGGCTGAACGACGCGATAGTCGATCACAATGTTCACGTTGCTGTACTCTGCCAGGAACTCCAAGATTCTTGCGATGTGCTCGTCCTGAAATTGGATACTGACGTGCGAATCCATTGCCATTACCAACCCCTCTGAGGCCTCACCCGGGGGCGAAGGTGCAGCGGGCGTTTGCCCGGGTGCCGGCTGTGCGTGCGCCGCGGTGTTCGCTTGCGGCTGCGCAATCGCAAAGACAGGCACGGACACGGCCAGCACAAGCGCGGCGCAGAGCAGTGCCGCGTACGAAACGTTTGCACGGCCGTTGACACGCATCACCATCGAAAGCCTCCTTTCAAAACTCCTGCGGGAGCTATGGCCGATACCAAGCGCGGCCGCAGGCTGGTTGCCGAGCGCGATCATTTCGGAAAGGTCGATGAGCGTATTTGCATAGGTCTTTCGCGCTTCCGGAAGCGCCCACACCACCCATGCATCGCACGCGAGTTCGGCCGTCTGGCGCAGGTGATACCGGACGAACCAGAAGACGGGGTTCCACCACCAAAGGCAGCCCGCCAGCAGTTCCAGTCCGCGCACCCAATGATCGCGGCGCTTGCAGTGCGCCAGCTCGTGCGCCAAAACACCGGGCCACCGATCGCGCGGAATCGCCTCGATCAATGCAGCGGGAATCAGGATCGAGGGTCGGCGCCAGCCGTAGAACAAGGGCGACGCGATGCCATCCACCACGCGCACGCGCGGCGCCGGAAGACCGAGACGCTCCGCAAGCACCGCGGACTCCGCTTGGATCCAGTCCGGGGCCCCGCGCTGCCCGCGCAGCCGCTTGTTGAAGCGGAGAAGGCGTATCGCCTGGACGAGTGCGATGAGGATGGTGCCCGAAAGCCACGTAAAGGCCGCGGCGCGCTTTGAAACAGTCAGCACCCACGGCGCCGCTGGCCGCTCGTTTGGAGCGGCTGTGGCGTCCGGGGATACGGGTACCGCGGGCGTGACCGTTACACCATCCCATTGCTCGCGGTAAGACTCTGCCGTGCCCGGCTCACTTCCCGCCTGCTGCACACGCGCGGTCATCCAGCCAAGGCTGGCGGGCGACCAGGGCCACGCGATCACCGGCGGCACCACCAGCCGGACCAGCACTACCAGCCAAAGCAAATGAGCTATCGCGGGCCGAAGCCGCCCGGCCCGGCATGCTACTGCAACGAGACCTGCGAGTACCGCGCACGCGGCAAGATGTTGAACCAGCAGCCACGGCATAAGCCCCTCTCCTTATTCGTTGGCGTTGGGTGGATTGGTGTTTGGAGTGGACTCGTCCAGTCGAACAAGCAGCTCACGCAGATGCGCGATGTCTTCCTGCGAAAGCCGCGCGTTATCAACGAGCGCCATCACCAGCGGAGCTGAAGCCCCGTCACAAAGCTGGTCTGCCAAGTCGTGCAGACGCCGCGCTACCAGCTTTTCCCGGGACATGGCAGGCC
>JADLCA010000506.1 GCA_020847495.1 Candidatus Hydrogenedentota bacterium
CCGCAACGTCACGCGTCACGACCGCCTGTTCTTCGATCGCGGTGGCGATGTTGGAGACGATGTGGCCGACTTCCGATATGACGCCCGTGATCTTCTCTATGTCGGTAATGGCGCTGCCCGCGGAAGACTGCACCCCCCCGATCTTCGCCTTGATGTCTTCCGTGGCGGAGGCAGTCTGCTTGGCAAGTTCCTTAATCTCGTTGGCGACGACGGCGAAACCCTTGCCCGCCGCTCCGGCCCGGGCCGCCTCGATGGTGGCGTTGAGAGCCAACAGATTGGTTTGGGACGAGATTTCGGTGATCGTCTCGGTAACCTTCCCGATTTCATGAGCGGCCTGACCGAGTTGCTGCATCAATGATGAGACGGACGCCGCCTGAAGGCCCGCTTCGGAACTGATGGCGCGCGCCTTTTCCGAGTTGGCGGCAATCTCGCCGATCGTGGCGCTCATCTCTTCCGTGGCGCTGGCCATGGACGAAAGACTCGCGCTGGCCTGCTCCATGCTCGCCGCGACGGAGGTGGTGTTGGCGCTGGACTCCTCGGCTGCGGCTGCCACCATGGAGGTCTTTTCGGACAGGGACTGCACGCTATTTGCCGTCTGGGCGCTGACGGCGGAAAGCTCCGTGGCCGATGAGGCGACCGTCTCCGCGTTGCCTGAGATTCTTGCTATGATTCCCTGGAGCTTCTCGACGAACCGGTTGAAGTGATTCGCCATGTCGCCGATCTCATCACGCGCGGTGACCTCAAGACGCTTGGTCAGGTCGCCTTCGCCTTCGGAAATATCCTTGAGCATGTCGGCTGCGCGTCGAATGGGACGCGCGATACTGCGCGAGATCAGCAAGGCCAACACACACAGCACTAGGAGACTGCCCACGGCAATAGCGAGCATGAAGAAGTGGCGACTCTCGACCAAATCGGCGGCCAGAGTTTCGTTGTCCTTGGAGTCCTGGAGAGCGAGCTTGACAATCTCATCGATGATCTGGCGGTGCGATTCATACTTCGTCAACATAGAACCGTAAGCCAGTTCGGTTGCCTTTGCGTTGTCGCCGCTCTGTATGGCCGGATAGAATTCCTTGTCTCTGATATCATAGAACGCCATTGCGTGCTTGTAAGAATCCTCAACGAGAAGTTGTTTTGTGGTGCCTTCCGGGAGGTTCTCCGCCCAGAACTCGTGTCTGTCGATAAACTCCTCCTCAAGTCTCTTGCCCTTTTCGACGTATTCGTTGATATTGTCGGGGTTCTGTTCGCCCAGAGACTGAAGGGCCAGGAAGTACGATTCGATGATGTACTCCGGCGGCGGCAGCACGTCCGCGACCAAGTCCTTTTGCAGCACGATTCTTGAATACAGAGGGCTGTTGATCCGCAGTTCTTCAATGGTGATGTATGCCATTAGCGCGAAGAACGAGAACACCATCACGAATACGATCATGAGCGAAACGAGCTTTGTTTGCAGCTTCATGCCCATTGAACTGACTCCCTTCGTAAGCTGATTGCAGCCTAGTCTTGCCATGCCGCGGAAAACACCACGAGCTTTCGTGCTTTCGGTTTCTGCGATCCGTTGCCATTTTGGAGATCACTGACTCGCCGATAGACCCAGAAACGCGTGGATACTGGTCAACAGCTTGTCCCGGTCAAGTTTGACCTGATACTCCGTGATTCCGGCCGCAATACCTCGGGAAATATCCTCGTCCCCTGCCAGCGAGGTGACCGCAATGATGGGCAGGCGGGATACGCGCTCGTCTGCGCGGATGCGGGCTGCCAGCCCCAGGCCGGTGAGACGCGGCATCTCGATGTCGGTGACGACGACCCGCACCGTATCGGCGTTCTTGAGGAGCAACTCCCAGGCCGCCTCCCCATCAGGCGCGGCCAGTACCTTCAGGCCGTCTTCTTCGATGTACTTCTTGACCTGAGCCCGGAAGAAATCGGAGTCTTCTGCCAGGAGAATTGTGGTTTCATGACCCGCTGCAGCGGCGGTGCTCTCTGCGCGCTGCGCAATGGGCACGCTCGCCCACTCGGGATGGAGCGCGTCCACCAGCTCGTAGAGGTCGACCACCAGTGTGGTCTGGTCGCGGAGGATTGCGGATCCGCTGATTCCCTTTTGCCGGTGCGTACTTTGGTCGATGGCGGTGCGCGTCTCGATAACATCGACGGGCATCACGCCGAGCAGCCCGACTTCATGGCCGCTCACGCTCGACACGAGCACCACCAGGTCCTCCTGCCCTTCCACGGGGCTTACCGATGCGACGTCGGACAGCGCCACAAGAGGCAGGGAACTCCCCCGGTATTGCATGGTGCGGTAGCTACCGAGGCGTTCCACTTGCGACGGCGCGATACGTTCAATTCGCTGAACGAGGTCGAGGGGAATGGCGCAAGGCTCATTTGGCCCATTGTGGAACAGCAGCAGCGAATGAACGTCCTGCAGACGCAGCGCCTCCACCTCGGAAGCCAGTTCGGCGGCGCGTGCAGACCCGGACACCGAAGAGAGGTTCGCCTTGTCGGCCAGGCCCGACATGTCGAGGATCAGTGCCACGGTACCGTCGCCCAGAATGGTAGCGCCGGAGTATTCGCGCAGGTGCTTGAGCCGGCGGCCCAGTGGCTTGACAACAACTTCTTCCGTGTCATGAAAGGTCCCCACTACCAGCCCGTACGACATCGTGCCGGTAGTAACCACGGCGACCTCCAAGGCGGAGGCGGCGGCTTGGCGCCGTTCCGTTGCCCGGCGGCGGGGTGTTTCCGCTGGCGGCGCACCGGGGAGTTGATGACCCGCTTCGCCTGAGACCGGCTGTTTCCGGGAACGGCGGTCGGCCAGATTCACACGGCGGCTGAACTCGCGGTGGCCCGACTCGGCGTCGGTGTACGTGGGCACCGCGCCGATCAGCTCATCGAAGCGCGCCAAGGGCAACACGCGGTCACGCAATAGCAACACCTCGGAATCGCCCACCACCTCGATACGGTTCTTGACCTCTTCCGGGCGGAGGCGCAGGAGTTCCTCAATATTGGCCTGTGGGATGGCGAAGCGCTCGTCCTCCACCGACACAATCAGCGAAGGGATTATCGCCAAGGTGAGTGGCAGCTTGATGCGGAAGGTCGAGCCCTTTCCCACTTCCGACATGATTTCGACCTGGCCGCCAAGCCGGTCGAGGTTGGTCTTGACCACGTCCATCCCCACTCCTCGGCCAGACACATCGGACACGGCTTGCGCCGTCGATAGCCCAGGCAGAAAGACGAGGGCCTGTTTATCGCGGTCGGAAAGCCCCTGAACCTTGTCCTGAGATATGAGCCCTTTTCGGACGGCCGTTTCCGCGAGGCGTTGGGGGTCGATACCCTTGCCGTCGTCGGCGATCTCGACCACGACAAGACCGGCCTCGTGCCGGGCCTCGATACGGACCGTACCGGCAGGCTTCTTCCCGGTGCGTATACGCTCGTCCGTAGTCTCGATACCGTGATCAGCGGCATTCCGCACCATATGGGTGAGCGGATCCGAGAGCCCTTCGATCAGGGTCTTGTCCAGCGCGACATCCTTGCCCACGATGTCCAACTGGATCTCCTTGCCGAGAGAATGGGACAGATCGCGCACGACGCGCGGGAACTTGGAGAAAACATTGCCAATCGGCTGCAGGCGCGTCTGCATGACCACATCCTGGATCTCGGACGTGACTTGATTGACGCGCTGGTCTACCACCGAGAGCATCTGCAGATTGCCCTGGGCGACGGCAGTTCGAAGCTGCTTGCGGCTTAACACGAGTTCGCCGGCCAGATTCATCAGCATCTCCAGCAGGCCGACATTGACCCGAAGCGTCTCCTCTACGGCCGTAGCCGAAACGGACGCTTCGGCAGCGCGGGGCGCAGGAGGTTGGGTTTCCGGTCTGGTTGCTGCGGCCGGTGGGGAACTGGGAGGAGGCTCAACGTGGACCGGTGCGACGGGCGCAGCGGCGGTACTCCCTCCGGCGTGGGGATCGAACAGCAGCTGGATGCGGTCTCGCTCGATGGTATCGAAGAGGCTACCGATGAGGTCCGGTTCCAGGACGGTGGCGATCACGATCCGCAGCGGCACCCGGTTTCCCACGGGCTCGTCCAAGGTGCCCACCGCCGCATAATCCACGGAGCACTCCAGAATCTCGCCGCTCGCGGTTAGATCGTTGAAGAGAGAGAGGACATTCTGTCCCTTTCTCTCGAAGTCGTGAATCAGGTCGCAGTCAATCCAGTAGATACACTGTCCGTTGCGCTTGGCGCGGTCGAGGTCCGTTTGGGGCACGACGACCTGAGCGCCGCTTCCTGGCGCGTCCAGGGTGACTTGCGCCAGGAGCGAAGCCTTCTGATCGGCGGGCAGATACGAGGAGGCCAGCCCCGTGAGGCTTACGAGGAGGTCCGCGATATCGGCCTGCTCGCTGGTGTCCGTGTGATTGATCATCTCGCGCAATTGATCGAAGGCCGCCAGCAGCACGTTGGTGACCTCGGCGTTCGGCGCCATTTTGCGCGAACGCAACATGTCGAGCACCGTTTCGGCCTTATGGGCAAGTTCCTTGACCTTGGACAGACCGAAGAAACCGCTCCCTCCCTTGATGGAGTGGGCCGCCCGAAAGACCTTGTTCACCAGAGTTTCATCAATATCGGCTCCACCCTCTTCGATAACGAGAAGATCAGCTTCAATGGTCGCCAAGTGCTCCCGCGACTCGTTGATGAACTCTTTCAGCAGGTCATCATCCACGAGACTGTTATCCATGGGATCCCTCCGTGGCGCTGGCCGTCGCGTGCAGGCGTTCCACCAGCCTCATACTTTGGAGCAGCTTCATGATCTCCGGGGCAACATTGACAAGACGAATCGAGCCGTGAGTCCGCGACAAGCTGTTGCTTGCGGCAATCAGCAGACCGATTCCACTGGAATCCAAGGCCTCGGTCGACGACAGATCGAACTCGAATTCCGATATGCCCGCATCGAGTTCTTGTTTGAGAGCCGCCTGCACCTCGGGGACCACTGCGGCGGTCAACTGCGCACCCAAAAGGATGCGCACCCGCGCGCCATCTCGTTCAAGCTCCAGAGGCTTCATCGTGAATTCTCCTTCGTTTCGCCCGTATTCAGCCGCAGCGTCACTTGATTCCCTCGTTCATTGAAGAACATGCCATCGGCATAGATCGCGCCTATCGCCAATCCACGCCCGGATGTGGCTGACTCGTCTGGCGGCTCCAGAGGTACAGCCTTCCAGTCAAATCCAGGGCCCTCATCGGTGATTTCCAACTCGACCGATTCCTGATTGATGCGCATCGACACGGTTACAGCCTTGTTCACGTCAGACTGGTTGCCGTGAACAATGGCATTGTTCATGAACTCCCGGAGCAAGACCTCCGTCCGATAGGAGTAACGTGACAGGGAGTGCCGGGTGAGAATTGCCCGGGTATCCTGGCATAGCGGTTCTATTCTCGTGAGCGATGACGGAATCGACCACCGATACCCCTTCTTGTCCCTATCGTGGGCCTCGCCGTGCGGCTTCATACTTCAATCACCAGGAGAAGCAGGTCGTCCTTCGGCTCAGCATTCAGGCACAGGCTTTCAATCATTTCCCCCGCGATCTCCCGGAGAGGGAGGTGACGATTGGCCTGGCATGCAGACGGCAACCGCTCTATACCCTGGGTCCGGGTGCCGCCGCTCTCCACCAAGCCATCGGAATACAGGAAGATGCGGTCGCCGCGGCGCACGGGAATCTCCAATACGCCAAAGGTGGCGTCGGGGAACGCGCCGAGGACGTCGCCTTCTTGCCACAGAATTGTGCTGTCGGCGCCGTCCGCTGGAGAGTGGCACGCCGGGGGATGACCCGCATTGACCAGGGTCAGCTTGCGGGAACGGCGGTTCAGACGCGCGTAGATGGCCGTAAAATACATGCCCGCGGGCATGATCTTTAGAAGGGCCTTATTTATCGTGCCAAATATCTGCGCGGGCGAATTCAAGGGAGAAGCGTATTCAGCCATGAGCGCCTTGAGGGAAGCAGTCCACAGGGAGGCGCCCAAGTCGTGACCGCTCGTGTCAGCCACCAGGTAGTCCGTGATGGTGCCTCCGGCCTGCACGACATCATAGAAATCCCCGCCCGCCTGCAGCACTTGGCGTAATGACACGCCAAAGCTCGCTTCGGGGAGCTCCTCGGGCCGGGGCATCAGCGATTGCTGCGATGTGCCGAGGCAACGAAGCCTCTCGCCGTGAAGCTCGGCCAGTCGATCGTAGGCTTGCCTAAGTCTGAGATGTGTGGTCACCCGCGCGATGACTTCGGCCCCCACCAGCGGCTTCGTGATGTAGTCCACGCCGCCGGCTTCAAAGCCCCTAACCTTGACGTCAACATCGTCATTGGCAGAGATGAAGAGAATGGGAACGCCCACCGTTGCCGGGCAGGTCTTGATCCGCCGGCAAAGCTCGATGCCGTCGCCGTCGGGTAGGTGGACATCCAACAGGATGAGACTGGGCCGGTCATTGTCCAGTCTTTTCATCGCGCCAGCCGCATCCGATGCGCACACGGTGGCGAAGCCAGCGGACTGGAGAATCCCTTGCAGGACGTTCGTTGTGGTGACATCGTCATCGACCACCATCACACAAATCGAGGCA
>JADLCA010000507.1 GCA_020847495.1 Candidatus Hydrogenedentota bacterium
ATAGGTCCGCAGGTACGCGTGGTCATGTCCCTGCAGCGCCATGTCCACGTGGTATTTGTCGAATATTGCGCCCCAGGTGTCGCGAACATCGGCGTTTCTGCGGTGCGGCGCAGACGGAAACGCGGGATGGTGGTACGCGGCAAACTTCCACGTCGCCGTGGATTTGGATAACTGCTCTTCCAGCCACGGAGCCTGGTCGTCTACGGAGAGGTTGGAGTCCAGCACGACGAACAATGCGTTGCTGTAGGTGAACGAGTATGCCCGCTCCGGCGGAAAGTCCCCGGGACCATTCAACGGCAACGAGAAAAGGTCGAGGTAGAGCTGCGGAACCTCGTCGTATGAATAGTCGTGATTGCCCAACACCGGCACGATCGGCCGCCGATCGAAGACGCCGCGCGTGACACGGAAGAAATGATCCCACTCGTTGCGCCAACCTCCGTCGTTGATGAGGTCGCCCGCGATGAGGTAGAAGGCCGTGTTGGAGTATTGCTCCTGGGCGGTCTGCATGAGTTTGCCCCAGGAATCGAGCCCCTTTTGTGGGTCGCCGAGGTAGGTGAACGAGAACGGACGCGGGGCCCCGGGAGCCGTCTTGAATTCAGCCCAGTCGCTCCATGTGTTCTGAGCAGCGTTCCCCACGCGATAGGCGTATGGGGTACCGGGTTTCAGACCTGTCAACACCGCGGTGAATCGATGATTCAATGGATCGTTCTGCAGGAGTGCATCTTCCACGACTGTACGATCGGCCTTTGCCTTGAGCAGGTTGTCCTCACCTGGACCGCCTTCACGGTACTCCACGCTGCCTTCCATGACCGATGTCGCGGTGCGCCACTGGATTGTTTGCGTTGTCCGGGGGTCATCAGACCACGTGAGGCAGATCTGGTCGGGAGAATCCGACGCAACATATGCTGCCGTGCGCACGTAGTGCGAGTGCGCGTACCAGTCGATAACATCGCCCTTGAACTCGCGAAAGGCGAAATAGAGCGCAACAATGCCGAAAAGGGCACTAAGGGCGCGGCGGCGGGTAATTCGCGGTTTCATAGCAACTCCATTGGTAAGGCGGGGCAGAACTTCACTCAGGACATAAACAACACAGCTATCCCCGGTTTATTCCTGGCGTCCCTCGACGGCCGATAGCAGTATGCCTGCCGCGATGCCGAGGCGCCGGTCGAGCAAGCCCTGTGTATCGGGCGAGAAGTCCAGCTCCATGCGAAGGACAAAGGGGTTGAAGTGGCGCCGGATCTGGAAGACCACCTGGCCATTCACGGTGCCGGTGAAGGACTGCGGAAGGATATTGAGAAGAAAGCGGCGAATGAGGGCGAGCGCGGTGCTATCCTCTTCGATAGTCCCCACGTCACGGCCTTGGGCGTCCATGATGATCCAGGAATCCCGTATGAGCGATTTGAGGCCTTTTCGCTTCAAGGTGCCCGTCAACTCGCCGGTCTGAGAGTCCACGACATCGTATGCGGTACTGAAGTCCAGAATGCTGCGCGCCCGGATGGAGACCACCTCGCTGCGCATATCTTCGCCAGTGTACAGGCGAATGTCTTCCTTCAGCTTAAAGGCCTTGAGCTTCGAGTAGAACAAGACGCTGCCCATGGAATCATAGATGTGAAACGCGTCGCCCAGCAGCTTAAAGATCTTCTTGCGGACCAGATAGTGTGTGTGCTGAAAGGCGGGATTCGTCATCATTCCAGATTTCCCTTATGTCAGTAACCTGCGAAGTGCGAACTACTCGTCGACGGATTCTTCCACTGCGTCCACACGAGGGAGGGGCCCTGGGGGAGCTTCCACCGCGAAGGCAAATTCCATCTGCTGATTACGTACCAGCTTGTAGCGTTTCAACAGACGCAGTGTCTGCAAGGTCTGTGAGCTAGGATAGTTGCCGTTCTCATCGACCTTTGCCAACAGGTCGCGCAGCAGAATGGGGAACTCCATCACATGACCGATTCCTGTACTTTGCAGAAGCTGTAACGAACGCGAGCGGAGCTCCCAACTCGCGGGCAACTCGGACACGATGAGAATCGTCGTGAAGGGCACACCTCCAAAGACTTCGCTCGCGAGCGCGCGCGACTCGTTGGACACGAACTGGGACAAGACCGGGTTTGCCTCGATGACGGACGGATAGATGCGGTCCCCATGCCAGGCGCGCACCTCGACCACGGCCCGATCGATCGACGCGACGTCCACCGGCTGCAGGAGAAAGGGCAACTCGCGCGTTAATCCTGGATTCGTGTTTTGGACAAACATCTGGCCGCTGTGCTCGCCGGGCCGGACGCGCGAACTCTGCTGCCAGTTGGTGAGCACCTGAAACAGATTCAGTTCGAAGAACTCGCGGACAAGCTGAACGTTCACGTCGCCCATGGACTATTCCATCTCTCCCCATTCCCGGCGCGGATCGCGCTTATTGAAGCGAGGCCAGTGACCGGCCGATCTTGTGCTCCGGATTCTGCTTGATGATACGCTCGCCGAGCTCGCGCGCGCGGTCTTCCTTGCCCAGGCGCTGGTAGCAGAGGCCCAGCTTCGCGAGCACGTCCAACTGTGTGAAATTCTCGCCAAACGCCGAATAGAGACGATTCGGATTCTTGGGATCGCAGTGATCGTCGGCCGCCCGGTAATGCTCCATCGCCGTGGAGAATTGATCCCGCGCAAAGGAAACCTCGCCACGCAGGTAATGACCCTCGGGCTGATCGGGATTCAGCTCCACGGACTTCTGGAGCAGCTTGTCCGCCGATTCCAACGTGCTTTGCGCAAGCTGCGGATCGCCGGCGAGCTTGGCCGCGCGCCCCAGCAGGAACAACACGGCGAAGTTGTTGCCGCCGCTCGCGAGTGCGGCCCGGGCCTGCTCCATGGCGCCTGACCAGTTGGCCTCCGCGAAACATACCTGGGCGAGCCCCAGTTGGGCGCGCGCACTCATCGGGTCGGCTAGCAGCAATTGTTCAAAGTGCTGCCGGGCCTCCTGGGTGCGGTTCAACGCAAGCAGTGCATACCCCAGGTCGAGACGCGGCGGCGCTTGCTCCGGACGCCGCGAGACGACCTGCTGCAGCAGGTCGATGGCTTGCCCGGCCTGGCCCATGCGGAGGTGACACTTTCCCAGTTGGTGGTAGGCGGCAGCGAATGAATTGTCGAGGCGGATTGCCTTTTCAAAACACTGGACCGCGCGGGTCATGTCGCCCTTCATGCTCGCGGTAAGGCCCTCGTCGTAGTAGCTTTCCGCATTCTCCCCGCCAAAGGCCATTTCTGCTTCTCCTTTTGGGTCTTACCCGCGTAACGCTTCCAGCACTTCCCGCGCCTGCTCCAGAGTGATATCCGTCCGCTGTTGAACGTGGCCGATCTCGTCGGCGACGACAAACTTCATCGTGCCCGCGCGCACCTTCTTGTCATGTTTCATCGCATCCAGCACGCTGTCGATGGGCATCTGCGGCCATGATACGGGAAGGCCATACGAAGCGATGCACGCACGCTGCCGTTCAACGAACGCGTCGTTGACGAGGCCGAGATTGCGCGCCAGAATTCCGGCTGCGTGCATGCCGAGGGCCACCGCCTCCCCGTGGAGGTAGGTGGTGTACCCGGAGGCCGCCTCAATCCCATGTCCGAAGGTGTGACCGTAATTGAGATTTGCGCGCAAACCGTGCTCGCGCTCATCCGCGGCAACGATGGCCGCCTTGATCTCGCAGGACCGGCGTACCGGAAACTCAAGGAAATTGAGATTCCCCGCGAGAATCGCCTCGACCTTCTCTTCCATGTAGGCAAATAGAATGCCGTCCGCGATGATCCCGTGCTTGATGACTTCGGCAAGGCCGGCTTTCAACTCGCGCTCGGGAAGACTCTTGAGAAATGCCAGGTCGATCACAACAGCAGAGGGTTGATGGAAAGCCCCAATCATGTTCTTGGCGAGAGGGTGGTTGACGCCCGTTTTCCCGCCCACGCTGCTGTCCACTTGGGCCACAATCGTGGTGGGCATTTGCACAAAACGAATTCCCCGCATAAATGACGCCGCGGCAAATCCCGCGATGTCCCCCACCACGCCTCCGCCCAAGGCGACCACCACGCTCGTACGATCCATGCCCGCACGAAGAAACTCACCGACGAGGTGTTCCACCTGGGCAAGACGCTTGTGCTCCTCACCCGCTGGCAAGACGCACTGGTGCACACGGGCTCCCGATGCCTCGATGAGCTTGGCCACGCGTTCACCGTACAGCGGGGCGACATTTGTATCCGTCACAACGCCCACCGCTCCGGCGGCGCTCAGCTCATCGAGAACGCGAGGCAGAACATCCGCCGCTCCCTCTTGAATATAGATGGGATAGGAGCGCGCGCCCAAGTGGACTTTAAGCTCATCAAATGTCATTACCGTACCCTCGCCAAGCTACTTCCGGACTCTCTTCGCCCTGCCTTGACCCAGGCGCACCGAACGCCCGGTCAGGGCCGACTTCTCCGCCGCGAAGATGATGTCCAGCGACTTCTTGCCTTCTTCGCCAGAGCAGAACGGCTCTTCAAGACCCATTGCGGCCCTCACGAACCCCCCGCTGACGTCGAGCCCCCAGGTGCCGGGATACTCATTCAACGGTGCGGGTAATTCAAACTCGATTTCACACTCCGGGTTGATGAGACGCGCAAGCAGAGGCCGGTCCTCCTGGATGGCAACCTGAAGGGTGCCATTGCTGCAATGGAGGATCGTGTAGCTCGCGCTCATGCCCTTGATGGTCCACGAAGCGCACAGCGTTCCCACGGTGCCATCCGTGAACGTAAGACACGAGACGAAGTTGTCTTCGACATCGGCTCCCTTCTTCTCGAGGCACGCGGTGTAGGCCGAAATCTCGGCCACTTCCTTGCCCGTGATATAGCGGATGATATCAGCCTTGTGAACGCCGAGGTCGGCCATCGCGCCAAAACGCGCCTGCTTCTTCCGGAAGAACCACTTGCCCTCCGGGCTCCAGTTCTCGGGACCCTCGTGCCCGAACATCCCCGTGACGTGGAGGATCTTCCCGAGGATGCCGCTCTCCACGATCTCGCGCGCCTTCCGGTGCGGCGCGAAACGGCGTTGCGACTGATTCACCATCAGCAGCTTGCGGGCCTTCTTCGCCGCGTCGACCATCCGCTGCGCTTCCGCGGGGCTGGCCGCCATGGGCTTCTCGACCATGACGTGGCAACCCGCCTTCAGCGCGTCGATGGTAACCGGCGCGTGCAAGTAATTCGGAAGCGCCACCGTGACCCCGTCGATGCGCTCACTCTTCAGCATCTTCCTGTAGTCGGTATAGACCTTGGCGCCCGGCGCATACCGTTCCGCCAGCATCTTCGCTTTCGACGGCACCAAATCGCACAACGCGACGATCTCCGCTTCCGGACACACCGCATAATCTGGAACATGAAGCCGCTGCGCAATCGCGCCGCAGCCGATCATCGCCGCCCTGAACTTCCCTGACATGACACCCTCTCCTGCTGTGAAATGAACTACCTCGACCCCGTCCACACAAGGGGAAGTGCATTGTAGTCGGCAGTCCACTGCCATGGCAAACGGGACCGCCGGCTGAATTGCGATGAACGACGCCGATTGTAGAGATGGCTTCGATAAGGGAAGGGCGTGCCGTTTGCCCCGCGACACGAGAGCGTGGTATGCTCCTCGCTCGGTTCGGGGCGTGGCGCAGCCCGGTAGCGCACCTGCTTTGGGAGCAGGGGGTCGCTGGTTCAAATCCAGTCGCCCCGACCATTAGAAGATTATCAAGGCGAATGGGTTACGAAATGTGGCCCATTCGCTTCTTTTTTGCCGAACCTGCTGTTAAGCCCACCCTAAGCCCGATTTGAACCGATTTGAGCGCTCCATCGACTGAACCGGGTACGCCTATTGCTTAGCACAACGTTTTCATTGACGTGGCGGGCGGCATGGGCTTGTCTTGCCCCAGTTGGAAATGGAGAGGCCTGTGTTTAGGCTAATCCTAACCGACTGGAGGCAAAGAGATGAAACGATCACGCAGGAGTTTTACGGGACAGGAGAAGGTGG
>JADLCA010000508.1 GCA_020847495.1 Candidatus Hydrogenedentota bacterium
CACCCGCCTAGCGCACGAGCAGTGTGATTGCATACTATGTACAGGGGCCTTCTCAGACGAGACGCGCTGCATCTCACAATGGAGGGATCAACTCGATGCACTTCGTCACTCGACGGCGTTTCCTTCAGTCTGCCGCGGCGGGCGTGGCTGCGGCGTGCGCCTTGCCCGCAGGGGCGGCGGAGCGGCCCGTGCCGTCGGCGGCGAGGCTGCCGCGGTGGCGGGGATTCAATCTGCTCGAGAAATTCGTGGCGGAACAGAAGGGACCGTTCCTGGAGGAGGATTTCGCGACCATCGCGGACTGGGGGTTTGATTTCGTCCGCCTGCCGATGGACTACCGGTGTTGGGCATCGCAAACCGCGTGGCTCGAACTCGACGAGGCGGAACTGAAAGAGATTGATGCGGGCGTCGAACTGGGCCGCCAGTATGGCGTTCACGTCAGCCTGAACTTTCACCGGGCGCCCGGCTATTCGGTGAACAAGGTCGCGGCCGAGCCCGTCTCCCTCTGGGAGGACGAGAAAGCGCAGGAGGCGTTCTCGTTCCATTGGCGTCACTTTGCAGAGCGGTACAGGGGCATTCCGTCCACGGCGTTGAGCTTCGACCTCGTCAACGAACCCGCGCAGGTCTCCGAGGAGACCTACGTGCGCGTGGCGATGCGCGCCATCGAGGCCATACGCGCCGCGGACCCAGACCGCCTTATCATCTCGGACGGCCTACAGTGGGGCCGCAAGCCCGTGAAAGGTCTAGCCCAGGCGGGCGTGGCCCAAAGCACACGCGGCTACGAGCCCTTCCGGCTCACCCACTATCAGGCCTCCTGGGTAAACGGCGCGGATACCTGGGAGACGCCGGCATGGCCGTTCACCTACGGCGGCGAAACCTGGGACAAGGAGCGTCTCCGCGAGACTACCATCGCGCCA
Organism: Candidatus Hydrogenedentota bacterium; assembly: GCA_020847495.1. Taxonomy (GTDB): domain Bacteria; phylum Hydrogenedentota; class Hydrogenedentia; order Hydrogenedentales; family SLHB01; genus JAHDWY01. The sequence goes on from JADLCA010000508.1 coordinate 915, forward strand.
TGGAAAGAACTCGAAGCGCTCGGCGTGGGCGTCCACGTGGGCGAGTGGGGCGCGTTCAACCGTACGCCTCACGCCGTCGTGCTGGCGTGGATGCGCGACGCGCTCAGCCTATGGGCCGAAGCGGGTTGGGGCTGGGCCCTCTGGAACTTGCGCGGATCCTTCGGGCCGCTCGATTCCCAGCGCGCCGATGTGGCCTACGAAACCAGCCGCGGCCACCAACTCGACCGCGCCATGTTGGAACTTATGCGGTCCAATTGACTGCGGTGAAGGGGCAGTTGCGCCGCAGGGGGTCCGGGGTCCAGAATGTCGTGATGAGGAAGGCACAGCGCCTTTACAGGTTACATTGGGCAACACAACCGACGATGGGGATTTCACAATGGACATGACACGCCGTTCATTCCTGGGGACGTCCGCGGGGGCGATGCTGGTGGCGGGGACCATGGCGCAACACTCCGCCTTTGGCGCGAACGATCGCGTGGGCGTGTGTTGTATTGGCATCCACGGGCAGGGCGGCACCCATATCAGAAACTTCTCGAAGGCCTCGGAAGCGGAAGTTGTCGCCTTGTGCGATGTCGACCAGAACGTGTTGGAAGCACGCGCCGCGGAAGTCGAGAAGGCCACGGGCAAGAAACCTAAGATGTATCGCGACATGCGCGACGCGTTTGCGGACGAATCCGTCCACGCGGTGAGCATCGCCACGCCCAACCATTGGCACGCGCTCGCGGCAGCGTGGGCTTGTCAGGCGGGTAAAGACGTATACGTGGAAAAACCCTTCGCGCACAGCTTCTGGGAAGGCCAGCAGCTTGTGAAGGCGGCGAGGGCATGGAATCGCGTCGTCCAACACGGCACCCAGCAACGGTCGGACGCGGTGCGTATCCGCGACATGAAGCTCATGGCCGAAGGCAAATTCATTGGGCCGATCGTGCACGCGCGTGGATACGTGTACAAAAACGGCAACCGGATGGATATCGGCCGGGGCAAGCCAGGCGATCCTCCGGCGCACATCGACTACAACCTTTGGCTTGGCCCCGCGAAGGATCGTCCCTTCCTGTGGCGCGAAGGCGGCGAGGCGACGCACGAGCCAGGCGGCCTGTTCCTGCACTACAACTGGCACTGGTTCTGGGATTTCGGTAACGGCGAAAGCGGCAACCAGGGCGTCCACGAGATGGACGTAGCAGCCTGGGCCGCGTCCGGCAAAGGGTTGCCCGTGCGCGTGGCGAGTACCGGCGGACGCTACAAGTGGCAGGACGACGGCGAAACCCCCAATACCCAGGCCATCCAGTTCACCTATGCCGACGGCACGATGTTGAGCTTCGAGGTCCGCAACCTGGGCTCCTTCAACGAGGCCTCCGACGACAATTGCTCGAACAGCGCGTTCGCCACGGACGGCTACTGGGTGAAGGACAAGGGTTTCTTCGATTACGCCAACAACCCGATCCCGGTACCGGCCGACGCTGAGCTGCCAGAATCCTGGTCTCCTTATGAGAATTTCATTAAGTCGGTGAAGGACCGGAACTGGGACGGTATTCACGGAAACCCGGACGAGGCCTTCCGTTCGTGCGCACACATCCATCTCGGCAACATTGCGTACCGTCTGAAGCGCAGCCTGGAATTCGACCCCGAAGCCGGCACATTCAAGAATGACGAAGAGGCCAACGCCCTGCTGAAAGGCAACTATCGCGAACCGTTCGTGTTTCCTGAAATCGCCTAAGAGACCTGGCACGGCCGATTGGCACGTCGGTAACTACTCGCGCTCTTGACGGTTGTGCCCAAGGCACTTACAATCACGAGAGCTTGGGCAGCGAATGTCAAGGGTCAGGGTTTCGTAACAAACCGCCGCGACGATTGCCGCGTGACGACGTGCACCGGCACGGAGGGGTTCCATGAGTTCAGCAAGCGGAGATGTGTTCGAGCGGCTTGAAACAGCCATCGCGGAATGGAGCGCCGAGGTACGGTCGTCGTCCGCGGGCATTGCCCTGCAGATAGCGCGCGCGAAAGAGCGCCTGGGCGACGGGCCCGAACGGTCCGACGCAATGGATCGGGCCGCCTTCACGCTGGAGTCTGTGCGCGAGGAGACCGCGCGGCTGGAATCCTCCTTGCGCGAGTGTCTTGCCGTGGCGCGAGACGCGTCGGAACGGGGCGTGGCTGCGGAATTATCCATTGCCGAGACGCGCGAAGCGTTGGACTCCCTGCGCAACGAAGTTGCACAGGTTCTCGCGGAGCGGCCCTACACAGGCGAGCCAGCGCATGACGCGGCGTTGACGGAAGAGGTGAAGTCCCTGAGAGACGAGCTGGCCGTTGTCAGGGACCTTGCCCAACGCGAACCCGCCGAGCCCGGAATCTCACACGAAGAGTTGAACGCGGTTCGGAATGAGATATTCCAGCTCCGGCAAGAAATATCGGCAACGCGGGAAGCAACCTCGCGCGTGCCGGAGCTAGAGGGAATTCTCGGTGTCGAGCGTGAACGTGCCGACCGCCTGGAAAGTGCACTCAACGAATGGAAGACCAGCAACACCGATATCGCGCACCCGAGTGATTCCACAGAAGAACTGGCCCGTTTGAGTGCGGAGGTGGCCGAGTTGCGCGAGTCGCTTCGCATGCCTCTGCCGCCGGTTGTTTCTCGAGAGGAACTGGACTCCATTCAGCAGGCACTCGAAGAGCTTCGCGAGGCCAGCGGCCGTTGGGCGCCGAGGGATGAACTCGGGCAGGTCCTCGAAACGGTACGCTACGAAATCTCGGATTTGCGCGAGGCGGCCAACGCGCCACGCGCCGATCACGAGCAAGCCCTTGATGAACTCCGCCGCGAAATGAGCGAACTTCGTACCGCATTGCATCATTCACGCGAGCAGGCGCGGGAGAGCGCGGACACCACGCCCATCCACGCGCACGGCGCCTATGAGGTTCACCCACGCGCGGCGGACCTCGATTTGACGGGATTTGACATTGACGGGCGCAGGCGGCGGATGGGCGACATTCTCGTGGATGCGGGCGTGATAAGCAGGGAACAGTTGGAAGAGGCCTTGCGGCAGCAGCAGGACCAGCCGCAGCGGCGTCTTGGGGCCATTCTTGTGGAGATGGGACTGGCCGAAGGCGACATCATCGCGCAGGTGTTGGCATGCCAGCTCAAGCTCCCGTTCACCCGGCTGGAGCAACAAATCCCGGAAGAGGCCGCGGTGCGGCTGGTCAGCGGGCGCCTGGCCAGTCATCATCGCTGTATCCCGGTCCGTGTTGATGAAGACACGGTCGTCGTGGCCATGGCCAACCCGATGGACCTGATCGCGATTGAGGATATGGAACTCAGCACGGGGCGGCGGGTCGACCCTGTCGTCGCGTCGGACGCGGATATCGCCAAAGCCATCGAGTGGTTCTACGGCGGCGATCACTGACAGGCCGAATATGGCGGGAGGTCAGGGCCGCGGCTTGTGCGGGCTTTTCAGATAGGGCGGTAGTACGTTGAAGAGACCGGCGAGGGCGCCTGTCCCACACGCGCTTGGCCATGCCCTGGTTGGCATTTCCTTTCTTCCGGACCTCGGTTCGCAGTAGAACCTGAAGAGTATCAGACTAACGAGGAATTGGGAATAGACGTGTGGCACAGGCACCCTCGCCTTTGTCTTTATTGAACGGAACACTAATAGAGGTACGCATGGGCACGACGACATTCAATCGCAGACAGTTCTTCCAGGCAGGGGCGGCAGGTCTGGCCGCTGCGGGCATTCCGGCGGCCGTTTCCGCGCAAGAACCCGCACCCGCGCGGTATCAGGATGGCGCGAGCCCGTTTCCGCTCGTGCTGAACGCGAGCACCATCCGTCCGACTCCCTTGAAAGACAAGATACGTGTGGCGGACGAAACCGGCTATGACGGGATCGAGCTGTGGGTGCGTGAACTGGAAGACTACGAAAAGGGCGGCGGCAATCTGAAAGAACTGGGCCAGGAACTGCGCGAACGCGGTTTGTCCGTGCCGAACGTCATCGGATTGTGGGACACCATCCCCCCCACCCAGGAAGAATGGGACGCCATTCTGCCGACGTCGCGCGAGCGCATGCGCATGTGTGCCGACGTCGGGTCGAAGCACGTGGCGGCCCTGCCGTTTCCGGATCGCGACCCCTTCGAACACCGCTGGGGCGCCGCGCGCTACGCAGACCTGCTCAAAATCGGCAAAGAGGAATACAACATCATTCCCGCGCTTGAGTTCGTCGGATTCGTCAAAGGCGTGAACCGGCTCGGCTTCGCCAGCGGCATAGCCATTGATACGAATGATCCGGATGCCTGCATCATCGCCGACACCTTCCACCTGTGGCGCGGCGGTTCGGGATTCAATGGCGTCCGCCATCTTCAAGGCAAATTCATCGCCGACTTCCACTGGAACGATGTGGGAACCGAGGCAGACCCCAATTCCGCTGGTGACGCCGACCGGATCTATCCCGGCGACGGCATCTTCCCGCTGGTGGACGTGCTGAAGCAGTTGGCGGAAATCAAGTACACGGGCCCGCTGTCCCTGGAGTTGTTCAACCGTCAGCACTGGGAGATGGACCCCGCAGAAGTGGCGGCCGCGGGTCTGGAAAAGATGAAGGCCAACGTGAAGGCCGCGGGGATCTGAAAGCGGAGCGCTGTTAACTGCTCCGGCCCAAACCCGTGTATGCGTCCGGGTCCAACGCCTGCAGCAAGGTCCATACACAGGGATTCGAGTAGTAGTGAATCCCCCACTTGATGGCGCCGGTCTCGCGGTCGAGACTCCACGGGATGTTCCAGGGCGTGCGGTGATTAAGGGCGACGCCACCGTAGCTGACATCGAAGAGGGCGGTCGCTTCGGCTGGGCGTCCCGCGAAGGCGGCCATGGCGCAGAAGTTCCACACTTCGCCGATGGTGATCACCGCGGAGTGATCCTTGAACGATTCGTCCACGGTGCCGTCCGGTTTCACGCCGTTGACAGCGCCGTGGGCCGTGGCTTTTGCGTTCAGCCGCAAGACCGTGTCGATCACCGAGTCGATGCGTTCGCGCGGGACCAACTCACCCAGACCTGCCGCGTACGCGAACCACTGCCCACACAAGGCATTGGTCAATGACGTGTCACTGGGCTCATGACTTTCGGTCCCGCTGTAGAGGCGGTAATAGGCGCCGGTCCACAGCTTGTCGTTGTACGCCACAACGCCGCGGTCAAACCAGCCCTTCAACTCATTCGCGAAGGCCGCATCGCCTTGCTTCTCCGCCGCGGCCACACCAGCTTTGAGCGCCGCCAGCCAAATGCTCGCCGTGTAGGCGCTGGTGCCCCACCACGGCCAGATATCGTAGTACTGGTTCGCGGGAAAGCCTGTTTCACTGCCGGGCGCCTCGTTGATGAGTCCGTCGCCGTCGGTGTCCAGCGTCATGCCGAACCGGATGGCGCGTTTCATCGAGGGATAGGCCTCGTTCAGATACACCTCGTCATTCCACAGCGCATAGTTGCGCCACACAAGCAGCGCGTACTCCGAGGACACAATGGGGATCTGCAGGTGCATCATCGGGGTTTGCGTTCCGGCCGGGCTTCCGAATCCAAACGCGATCTGCCCCGATTCCGCCTGGGTACGCGCAAACTCGCGCATGGTCGCGCGCTCGCACTCCGGGAAGAGCAGCGCGAGCGGAAACGAGCCGTTGAACCGGCACACCAGCGTCTCCGTGATCGGGCAGCCCGTGAATGACTCGCTCTGGAAAAAGCGCCCGTCGTCCATCCACCACGTATTGCGCGCGAGCACATAGAGGCTGTTGATGATGGCATCTTTCAGTGCGGCAGGCACGTTCGCCGCATAGACCTTTGATTGCCACTTGGTGATGGACTGCTCGATGAGTCCGGCATCCTGCAACGCTTCTTCCATGACCGCACCCGCATTGGCGAAGTCCTTGGCGTACCGGTGACGCAACGTTTCCGGTGTTTCGTCGCTGGACTGCCACGTGGGGAAGTGCCAGGCCAGAGCGAAATAGAGGTCGCTGCTTTCGCCGGGTTGCAAGTCCCGTTGGGCCGTCGCCGTCAGGACACCATCCGCCGCATCATCCGGTTCGATGGTCCAGCCGCTTCCTGAAGCGCCTACGGCGTAGGTGCCGCCGCGGGTGGCGCCCATGCGCCCGGAAGGACTTGCCAACTCGTCCTGGGGCGACACCGCGGCATTTACCGCAACCAGGGCGCGGTGGTCCATGGCCTCGTGCGCGAGAGGCCAGGTGCTCACCAGGTAGTCGTCGGGATTCCCGGCCAGGGCGACCGTGGTCGGTGATGCGCCGCTTTCAAAGCGCACCCCCCGTATTGCCGGGTCCCACAGAGCCTTGCCCTGACTCTCCTTGCCCGGACCGCCGATATCCACGTTCGCCGCGAACATCATGTTCAGATTCCGCAAGGGTTCCGCCGACCGATTGACGAAGGTGTAGACCACGGCGAGGGCGTTCTCCCCCGCCGCCTCCACGGACACGTTGACGGAGAGCTTGTCGTCTTCCGTAATCAGAGACGAGGAGCCTGCACGAATACCGTAGGGGCGGTTCGGGCCGCGGCCGGCCCTGCCGCCGTCGTACTGAAGCTGCCAGAGGAGTTGCCCGATCATGGGCTCGTCGCGAAAGACCGACGACTGATGCCTGTACACCTCCCAACTGAACCCGCCTACCGCGTCCAGGTAGAAATCGCGAACTGCGCCATGGGTGTATGCGCTGACGCCGTTCACCGAGGCCTGCTGGAGGGGAGTTCCACTGCGGTGCGCCGTGGCAGTTGCACTGGTCAACGCATCCGGCCCATCCGCAAAGACCAGAATCGGCGCGACCACCCAGGTTTCGCCGGGTGGCAGCGTCTCTTTGCGCCAGCCGATTGCCGCCTCGACGTTGCCCTCCGAACGGTCCGGCGCGACCGTATTCAAATCCCAGTGAAGGCGAAGGTCGAGCGGCAGAGGCTCCGTACCACGATTCGTGGCGGCGACGTGAAACAGGACGGCTGGCATTTGCGAGTGCGCGTAGTCATGCGGGATCAGCGGCGCAAAGGCGCGTACACGCAGTTCCGCCGGCGCGGCCGCATCGTCCAGGACGAGGTCTGCCGCGGGGAAATGGCCCCAGAAGCGCAATCCTTGTACAGAATCTTCTGAACTGCCTCGCAAATCCACCTGGCGTCTACCCACCAAGAGTTCGAGCCCAGAGCGTGGTCCCACTGCCGTGGGATGCAGCCAAGAGTTCTCGGCGGTGCTGGCGCCAAAACGGCCATCCGCACCCAGCTCAACGAAACCCGTGCCCAAGGTCCCCAAGGGGATGGGACTTGCCGAATCACCTGCCTCGTACCAGACGCCGCTGACCGGCGCAGCGTACCCAGGCGCATCGAAGGTTTGGAATCCGGGGGCGGCGTGCAGGAACAGGACGGCGAGATAGAGCATGGCGCGTAACTCCCCTTTGAGCGGAAGGTCCTGAAGGGGAAGATAGCACAAACAGGGGCGGAAGGATCGCCTCGGGGTCTGCTGCGGGCCTGTGGACGGAGTGGACGGAGTGGACGGAGTGGACACAATGGACAGAGTGGACAAAGTGGACAGAGTGGGGGGAGCAACCTGGGTCCGCTGCGGGTTTTACTCCGCTCCGCCTTGGCGCTTGGGGTTGCGCCGCATCATGCCGGTCGAGGGCCGCATCCCCAGCCGCGTGTAGAAGGGTTGAAGGCTGGGGTGACACACAAAATCCACCATGTACAGGTCGCCGATGACATCCAGCATACGACGCACAAGTTCCCCTCCTATGCCTTGTCCGCGGAACTCCGGCCGGACCTCCAGGAGCGGCACGGAGGCGCTCAACACGTGATCGCACATGGCGGTAATGAAACCAGCGACCTCCCCGGTGGCGTTGTCAACGGCCAAGACGACGTGGCTGCTGTTTTGGAGCAAGCGCAGGTGGGTTTCCGGCGTGGGGGCGGTCTGCCATCCCACAAAGAAACCTTCGAGCTTTGACGGCGTGATGCCCTCCAGCGATGAAGAATAAGTGATCATGAAGCCGTTCCTGTACCAGGATATGTTGGTTGGGAATTAGGAAGTAGTATGCCACAAATGCGCCGTGTCCCTCCACAAGGCCCCGCCGCCGCGGGTGCGAGCCTGCTCTCCTGTGACTCGCCACGCCAGAAAGTGGTAGACTATCTGGATTAGGCGATCAACGGCTGCCGGTACCCTATGAGACAAGAATTCGCAAAACTCCTCAAGCAATTGCGCAAGAACTCGCCGGGTGCGGACCTTGCCATCGTGCGCAAGGCCTACCGTGTTGCGAATGAGGCCCACCGGGGGGTGGAACGCGAGTCGGGCGACCCCTACATCTCGCACTGCCTGGAAGTGGCCCGCATCCTGGCCCAACTGAACCTCGATCCCACAACCGTGGCCGCCGGCCTTTTGCATGACGTACTTGAAGACACGAAGGTCACGCACGCGGAATTCGAGGCGGAGTTCGGCGAGGAAATCACGGCGCTTGTGGACGGTGTCAGCAAAATCCGCAGCATGAAATGGTCGTCTCCGGCGCCGACCCACCAAGAGAAGCAGGCCGAGAATCTGCGCAAGATGCTGGTGGCCACCGCGAAGGATGTGCGGGTCATCCTGATCAAACTTGCGGACCGTCTTCACAATATGCGGACCATCGAATTCCTGACCGAGCGCAAGCGGGTCGAGCGCATCTGCCGCGAAACGCTGGACATCTACGCTCCGCTGGCGCACCGGCTCGGTATCGCTCGCTGGAAGTGGGAACTGGAGGACCACGCCTTCCACTACCTGAATCCCACGGAGTACCGCGGCATCGCGGCGCACGTGGCGATGAAGCGGCGCGAACGCGAGGCCTGGCTGAACGAGACCATCTCGTATCTCGATAACCGCCTGTCCGAAGCCGCGGTGAGCGCGCGCGTCATCGGGCGGCCCAAGCACTTGTACAGCATCTACCAGAAGATGGTGCAACAGGGGAAAGACTTCGACCAGGTGCTGGACATCCTCGCGGTGCGGATTATCACGCAGACGGTGTCCGGGTGCTACAACGCGCTCGGCGTGGTGCACCAGATCTGGACGCCGGTCCCCGGGCGGTTCAAAGACTACATCGCCATGCCGAAGGTCAACATGTACCAGTCGATCCACACGGTGGTGATGCGCGAGAACGGGTTCCCGCTCGAGATTCAGATTCGCACCGAGGAAATGGACCGCACGGCGCGTGAGGGCATCGCCGCGCACTGGACCTACAAGGAAGGCAGCAGCGACAGCAAGCTCGATTCACAGCTCCGCTGGCTCCGGCAGATGTACGACTGGCTGCAGGACGCGCACGCCCCGGATGAATTGATGGACAGTCTCCGGCGCGATGTGTCGCGTACGGATGTCTATGTGTTCACGCCCACGGGCGACGTGAAAGAACTGCCGGAAGGCGCCACGCCGCTGGACTTCGCGTATCATGTGCACTCCGACATCGGCCACCACTGCATCGGCGCGCGCGTGAACGGCAAGCTCGTTCCGTTGCGCTACAACCTGCAGACGGGCGACGTCGTGGAGATTCTGACGTCGCGCGCGCAAACGCCGCACCTGGACTGGCTGGAAGTCGTGGTGACGGGCAAGGCGCGCACGCGCATCCGCCAGCGGTTGCGCGAGTTGGGCGAGCTGGAACCCTTGGAAGGGCAGCTTCGAAAGGACACCGTGCGTGTCATGCCGGAGACCAAAGCCAAGATCCGGCAAGTGGACGACGCCACGCGCGACAAGCTGATCCGGATCGAAGGCGCCAAAGGCATCCAGGTGCAGTTCGCGAAATGCTGCCGGCCCATGCCGGGGCATGCGGTCATCGGCTATGCGACAAAGACGCCCGGCATCACGATTCACCGCGCCGACTGCCGCAATTTCGTCAACACCAAGCGCGATCCCGCGCGCATTATCGAGGCCTCCTGGGATGGCGAAGAACACTTCGAGATCGGCATGCGCGTCACGACCGGGCAACGCCCCAACATGCTGGCCGACCTGACCAACGCCATCCGCCCGATGAATATCAGCATCACGCGCGCACAGTTTCTGCCCGGAGAGAATGGCAAGAGCTATTTTGAATTCGTTTTCGAAGCGCCCGACCGGGACAGCATCGCGCGCGTTGCCGCCACCATCAAGACCGTGTCGGGTGTTGTGGAGGTCAGCCACATGCCTTCCGCGCAACTGGCCAGTTCCAAGCAGATCGCGCCACGATGAACCCGCGCACCGACACGGATACAGCGGAATCGGCGGCATTCCAACTGGTGAGCGAGTTCAAGCCCTCGGGCGATCAGCCGCGCGCCATTGCGGATCTCGCGCGGGGGCTGCGCGAGGGGCTGCAGCACCAGGTGCTGCTCGGCGTGACGGGCTCCGGGAAGACCTTCACGGTCGCGAACGTAGTGGCCGAGCTCAACCGGCCCGCGCTTGTTATCGCGCCGAACAAGATTCTCGCGGCCCAGCTCTATTCGGAATTCAGGGACCTCTTTCCACAAAACGCGGTTGAGTACTTCGTCAGCTACTACGACTACTACCAGCCCGAAGCCTACGTGCCGACGACGGACACCTACATCGAAAAAGAGTCCTCCATCAACGACGAGATCGACAAGATGCGCCACGCGGCGACGCGTTCGCTCCTGACGCGGCGCGACGTGCTGATCGTCGCGAGCGTCTCGTGCATCTACGGCATCGGGTCGCCGGAGACCTACGGCGCGCTGCGCGTCGAACTCGAGGCGGGCGCGTCCATATCGCGCGAAAATCTAATCGCGGGTCTGGTCGCCATGCAGTACACGCGCAACGACGTGGATTTCTATCGCGGGACCTTCCGCGTGCGCGGCGACACGATCGACATCTTTCCTGCGTATGAAGCGTCGATTGCGCTGCGCGTGGAGCTGTTTGGCGATGAGGTCGACGGGCTCTACGAGATCGACCCGCTGCGGGGCGCGGTGAACCGCAAGCTGCGGCGCACGGCCATCTATCCGGGCTCGCACTACGCCACCACGGCGGACAACCTGCAGCGCGCGATCAAGGGCATCGAATTCGAGCTGGCCGAGCGCGTGAAGGAACTGGAGGCCGAAAACCGAATCCTGGAATCGCAGCGGCTGAGCCAGCGCACGCGGTTTGACATCGAGATGCTGAGTGAAATCGGGTACTGCAACGGCATCGAGAACTACTCACGCCACCTCGACGGGCGCATGCCGGGCGAGCCTCCGTACACGCTCATCAACTACTTCCCGGACGACTTCCTGCTTATCATCGACGAATGCCACATTACCGTGCCGCAGATCGAGGCGATGTACAAAGGCGACCGCTCGCGGAAAGACAAATTGGTCGAGTATGGGTTCCGCCTGCCCTGCGCACGCGACAACCGGCCTCTGACGTTCGCCGAGTTTGAGAAGCGCGCAGGGCAGCGTATCTACGTCAGCGCCACACCTGCTTCCTACGAACTGAAAGCCAGCGAAGGCCTCATCGTTGAGCAAGTCGTACGCCCCACGGGACTGGTGGATCCGCAGGTCGAGGTCCGGCCTGCCCGTACGCAGGTGGACGACCTTATTGCGGAAGTGCGCGAAGTGGCCGCCCGCAACGAGCGGGTTCTGGTCACGACTCTGACGAAGCGAATGGCGGAAGACCTCACCGAGTATCTCAAGGATCTCAACATCCGCGTGCGGTACATGCACTCGGACGTGGAGACCCTCGAACGCATCGAACTGGTCCGGGCGTTGCGTGCGGGCGAGTATGACGTGATGGTGGGCATCAACCTGCTGCGCGAAGGACTTGATCTGCCGGAGGTGTCGCTGGTCGCCATACTCGACGCCGACAAGGAAGGGTACCTGCGCTCGGAAACGAGCCTCATCCAGACCTGCGGACGCGCCGCCCGCAACGTGAATGGGCGCGTCATCATGTATGCGGACCAGACCACAGGGTCCATGCAACGCGCGCTCGACGAGATGAACCGCCGCCGCGAGAAACAACTCGCATACAATAAGAAGCACCGTATCACGCCGCGATCCGTGCAGAAGAAGATCGCGGAGGTGCTGAGCAGCGTCTACGAGCGCGACTATGTCACGGTGGCGAAGGCGGCCGAGGAGCAAGACCTCTACCTGCCCAGCTTCAACCTTGCGAAGACCATCAAGGACTTGAAGAAGAAGATGAAAGAGGCCGCGGACCGCATGGAGTTCGAGAAGGCCGCGGAATACCGAGATCGTCTGTTGGCGTTGGAGCGCCGCCAGATCGAAGAGGGACTGTAATGGCGTTAGCGCATGGAGTACAGTGTGACCGAGGGCGAGCGCAGGGGAGGGAGTAACGCCATGGCGCCGAGTCTAAGCTTGATACGCGGGAAGAAATGCATGTTTCGCAAGGCCATTTTCCCCGGCATGTATGTCCAGGGGGATGGCGTTTTCGGCGAGCTTTCCGCCGTGATCAACCGGTTCGGCGGCAAGGGCCTCATCGTCGCCTCCCCCTCGGCCATGGAAGGGCCGCTCGCGCAACTGCGCGACCAGCTTCCGCAGGGGACCACGCAGGTCCGTTTCAGCGGACAGTGTTCCGACACGGAATTGGCGCGCTTGACAAGCATTCTGTCGAAGCATGGTCCCAGCGTCGTGGCGGGCGCTGGGGGTGGCAAGGCGATCGACGCTGCGAAGATTCTCGCGGATCGCGCGGGGCTACCCATAATCACCCTGCCCACGATAGCCTCCACGGAAGCGCCCTGCAGCGCGTGTGCGATCCTCCACAGCGAGCAGGGCGCCGCGCAGCAGGTCCATTGCCTGCGGCGCAACCCCGATGCGGTGCTTGTGGACAGTGGCATTATCGCGCGCGCGCCTGCGCGGTATCTGGTGAGCGGCATGGGCAACGCCCTCGCGACTTGGTTCGAGGCCCGCAGTTGCGAGCGCACGGCCTCGCCTAATGAGTGCGGCGGCTTCCGGACCTTCAGCAGCATGGCGTTGGCGCGCCTCTGCCACGACACGCTCATGGAGTATGGCGCATCCGCGAAGCAGGCTTGCGAGCAACGCATCGTCACCCCCGCGCTCGAGCGCGTCATCGAAGCCAACATTCTTCTCTCCGGATTGGGGATCGAGTGTTCGGGGTTGGCCGCGGCGCACTCGATCCACAACGGCATGGCGGCGTACCCGGCGACGTTCCCCTATCACCACGGAGAGAAGGTCGCGTTCGGTGTCTTGGCGGGCCTGCACCTCACGGATGCCCCGCCGGACGAGATGGCTGCCGTGTATGGGTTTTGTGCGTCCGTTGGACTCCCCGTCACGTTCTCCCAGGTGGGCCTTGGCGATGCATCGCGGGATGACCTGCTGAAAGTCGCGGAACGGGCCTGCGCGCCGAACGAAGGTATCCACCACGAGGCTGGGGAGATCACACCGGCCGGCGTCCTGGCCGCCCTACTCGCCGCGGACAGCATGGGCCGGCAGCGCCGCGGCAATGCGTAAGGCGTAATATAATTCTATTGCGAGATGTCTGAATTCCGCAGTTCACAGGCCTTCTTGAGCGCGAGGGTAGCTGGATCGCCGGGGTTGGCTTTGAGAATGGCGTCAAAGTGCGCCAGGGCTTCTTTGAAGTTCCCGGCTTTCATCAAAGCGCGCCCAAGGTTGCGTTTGCCAAGGACGAATTCGGGGTCTAGGGCGCAAGCGGCTTCCAGATAGCGGATGGCGGCGTCGAGGTGTCCGTACTCCGCTGCGGCGCTGCCAAGGTTGTTCAGGCAGTCCTTTTCCCGCGGTGCGATTTGCGCGGCCTCTTCGAATTCCTCCAGTCCGCGCGCCGCATCCCCGGCATCAAGGAGGCTGCGTCCACGCGCGAAATGATAATCGTAGAGGATGAGTTCGGCGCTCCAGTCTCCGTGGGTGTCGCTTGCGTCCAGGCTATGCCAGCGGTACGCGGTCCACGTGGGCGGCTGATCGACCGCGACACCGGGCCCGGCGTAACGATAGAGTAGCCCCGCGTTCACGGCCTTTACTCCGGGCAGGATCCGCTTGGCCGTCGTGTAGATGGGCCGGTCACTGTGCTCGATGAGCCAGCTCAGGATCTTCTGCTCGTCTTCCACCGTGGGCCGCTTCGCGAAAGTCCTTTTCACTTCGTCGGGCATGGGGCTGAACAGCGGATCGATGGGATACCCGTACGGGTTTGCGACGGTGATGTCGTGCCGAAGGCCTTCAACAATCTGGAGGTAAAGGACCGGAAACAGGGCGTGATCGCTGTCGCCGAAATAGATGGCGCCGGGCGCCATGGTGGCGAGAACGTTGCGCGCATAGTCGTCCGCGAAAAAGTACCGGCTCTTATCATTCTGCCGGAGATTGCTGGCGATGGTTAGCGCTGAAAACGCCAATATAAAGACCACGGTCAGCGTGCGGCGCAGCCAGCGGCGCGGCGGCAGAGAAACCACGGCGGCCACAAGCACGCCGATGAAGAGCGCCGCGATGAAGTAGGATGGAATCCAGTAGGTGGTGTTGATCCAAATCGACATGCGATCGCTTCCGTAGTTGGGAATCACAATGCAGCCGATAGTCATCACCAGAAACTGCGCGAGGAGAAAGAGTCCCGCGCCGGGCTTCTTGTACAGCAGGAACGCCGCGCCCACGGGCGCGAGCCACCCGATGCCGGGCGTGAACTGGCTCGAATAGACACCCGCGAACGTTCGCAGTTGCTCGAGAAACCGGGGAATCGAACGCGGCCCGTCGGTCATGATGAACGCGTACTGGGCGCGGGTCACCACGTCCCAGAAGTTCTCCAGCGTCTCGGGATTTCCCCAATCCATGGGCGGATTCGCCATGGAACGAACGGGTAGATACAGGTGGACCAGTAGTGCGGCGGCCATCGCGGCGAGCGCGCGCACCGCCGCCCCGAGGGTTGCGCGCCTGAAGCCCCCCACGGCCAGCACATAAATGGCCATCACCGGCCCGGCCAGCGCAATGATGCTGTGATTGCACAGGCCAAGTCCGAAGCACGCTCCCGCTGCCACGAGCGGTGCGGTTCTGCGCGTCGCGCTCCAGCGGAACAGGAACAGGAAGCAAAGGGCGATCAGGAAAGCGTTGAGCGAATACACCTCGGCAATGACGCTCTGTTCCCAGAACTCGAACGAAAAGGCCAGTGCCAACGCCCCCGCTACCGACGCCCATCGGTTGCGCGTCAGCTGGACCCCGATGAGCGCCGTCATGGAAACCGTCGCGGCCGAGAAAAAGGCCGACATGAACGCGGCACGCCAGGCCATGCTCCCGATCGGCAGGAGCTTGATGAAGAGGTGTGCGAGGACGCACCAGAGGGGGTATCCGGTAGGGTGGGGAATACCCAGGGTGTAAGCCGCGGCGACCAGCTCGCCGCTGTCCTCGCCGGTTACTGTGGGCGCGAGCGTCCAAATATAGACGGCCAGTGCGGTCAGACCGGCCAGAATGGCA
>JADLCA010000509.1 GCA_020847495.1 Candidatus Hydrogenedentota bacterium
GTGGGCAATCGTGTACGCAGCCGTCAGCACGCACAGCACAACGGCAATCCACCAGGGGCGATTGAGCAACGAAAACACGCCGCCCACGAGCAGGAAGAGTGCAAAGGATGATGAGAGCGCGTAGCGCTCGACAAAGCAGGGTGTCGCCCAGAACGAAACCACGTACAGAACAAGCGGCGGCACAAGGTACCAGATGCTGAGCAGGGCGAATGCTTCACGCCGCGATGTGAGTACTTCTTGCTTGCATGTGCCGATGAGACACGCCGCCAGTGCAAACAGCAAGAGGGCGCCTACCGCAAACGCGGGCCCGTATGCATCCGGGAGGCGTCCGCCCCAGGGCTCGAGGCCGGCGTAGTAGACGCAGTACGTGTTCAACAGCCAGCGCAGCGATGGAATCGGAATGAGCGAGATGGAGTGACTGAACGCCTCGCCGCGAAGACCGTTGAGATACAACGCAAAGGGAACGAAGAGCACTGCATGCACCGCAGCCCACGCAAGTACGGTCTTCCAACGCTTCGCGTGAACGGCGAAAAGGAAGAGCGCCTGCGCAAGAACCAGTAGCGCGCCAAAGAGGTGTGTTGCCAACAACAGCGCGTTGCACACGATGTGCGCAGGCCACCATGCCGGTGAGCCGTGCAATGCCCGCAGCAGGAAGTACATGGAGGCAACGGACAGCAGCAGCACGAGGGCGTAGGTGCGGATCTCCTGCGAGTAGTAGATGTGCGGTATGGCCAAGGCTGCGCAGAGAGCCGCAATGAGCCCCGCGGAACGGTTGTAAAGCAGCGCGCCGAGGAGATAGAGGAGCGGGAGCGTGGCGACACCCAGTAGCACAGACAAGATGCGAACCGCCACTACCGAATCGCCCACGGCGCGCGCCCAGTAGTACTGGAGCGTGAAGTACATCGGCGACATGGGCGGGTCCTGGACGCGGACGGCGGCGAGGTATGCGCCGAGCGTGGGCTGATGCAGTTGCGGGTAGCTCACACTTTCGTCAACCCACACGGATTCGTCCGCGATGCGGTAGACGCGAAGCGCGGCGCCCAGCAGCACTATCGCAAGGAGGACAAACGGCGTCACGAAATCGCGCCACGTTTTCAAAGACGTTTCCCGGTCTGGCGACTCAGGGGTGTTCACGCCCAAATGTCCTGTGATTGCTCCCGAATATTCGCTCAACCCCATCACATGTGAACCCCAAGCAGTGGATTCATGACTAGACATCTGTGAGGCATTGTGCAACCCCTCTGAATGAGCAGTCACCATAAGTCCCGGAGGGACGATAGAAAGTAGCCCAGGAATTCATTCCTGGGTCATGGGGCCAGCCCTCCTTCGTGCAGTCCCGGAGGGACGGCAGAGTCCATCGATAGCCTGACATATCCCATCACGGTCGGACGACGTGCGCACAGCACGCGCACGCGCTACAACTGCTCCAGATTCGTCATAACTTTGCGGAACGCGTCCGCAATCTGGCGCAGGTATTCCTCGTCCACGTCCGCAAAGGCCAACGTGCTGAGCAGGCGCGTGCAGACATCTTCCGTCACGGGCAGCGTGACGGTCTTGTCGCTCGGCCCCGTATATGAATGCGGATCGTAGAAGCAACCGCCGAGCGTACGCCTGTCAAACGTGGTGAACAGCGGCGCCTTGTGCAGGAGGCCATATGTGAAATTCATGTTGGAGTAGCGGTCCTTGGTCACGGGTGCGCCCTCAGTGGCGATGGCCCGTTCAAGCGTGTCCACGGACACGCAGTCTGCCACCGAACGGCTCACCTTGAACTTGAACTCGAGGTATCCTCCACGGACGCAGTTCGCGCGCGGTTCGACCGTCTCAATGCCGGGGATATCCCGCATGCAATCGTTGAGAAACGCGTAGTTCCGCGTGCGGCGTTGATTCAGCTCCGGAAGGCGTTCGAGATTGCTGAGGGCGAGCGCGATGGCGAAGGGATGCGGACGGTACTTTGTGCCGAGACTCATATCGCCGAGCGCGTCAAAGGTGTGGTTCCCCTCCCCTTTCGGGCCCCGTCCGAAATGGCCAAGGAATACCATGCGATCAAACAACTCGGGGTCATCCGTAGTGGCGACGCCGGCCTCTCCCCCGCTCACGGCTTTTGCGCCCTGCATGCTGAAGCACCCGATGTGCCCGATGCTGCCCACGGGCCGGCCTTTGTACGTCGCGCCATGCGCGTGCGAAGCGTCTTCGATGACGATGAGGCCGTGTTCTTTCGCGATGGCCATGATGGGATCCATGTCCACGACGTTGCCCCACGTGTGGACCACGCAGATGGCGCGCGTGCGCGAGGAGACTTTTCGGGCGACGTCCGCGGGCGCTATCACGAGGGTGTCCGGCTCGATATCGCAAAATACCGGTGTCGCGGCGCAATGCAAGACCGGCGTGATGGAGGCGTGCCAGGTGTAGCTCGGCACAAGGACTTCCGTGCCCGGACCCACGCCCGCGGCAAAGTAGGCGCTGTGCAAGGTCGCAGTGCCGCTGTTCATGGTGAGGGCATACTTCGTGCCCACGAGCCGCTTGAACGCCGCCTCAAACTCCGCAACGATGCCGGAGCCGTCGGCGATGGTGATGATGCCCGCATCCAGGAGCGCGTTGATGCGTTTCTTCGCGGCCTCCGGCACAAAGGGCCAGCGCTCGCCGTCCGGGAGTGTAACGGCCTTGGGTCCACCGTGAATGGCCAACGGGGTTGCCTGGGTGGGAGTTGCCATGATTCCGCCTCCTACGTGATTCTCGTTTGCGTGAAGGCATTGTGCGTGCCCGGGTGGGACGAATTCAACGCGCCCATGGTAAGCTGATGCGCAGCAGTCGCAGCACCTCGAGAAGGAGTCTGTTCGTATGAGCATCGTTGTGAACCTGGTCATGGTATTCAGTACGCACCTCACCGCGACAGCGGAGTCCCCGCAGTCCGATGCGATTCCCATGGAAACCGTCAAGCAGTGGTCGGCACCTTTTCGCGGGTGGCACTACTACCCCGGCTACGTGCTGCCGCCCGCCCCGGAAGACGGGCTCAACTTCAAGATGACGGATTGTCCCGTGGTCTGGAAACTCGGAGACACGTGGCAGATGTGGTTCACGGGATTCGACGGCACCGGATATCAGACGGCGCTGGCCACCAGCACGGACCTCGTGCATTGGGAGCCCAAGGGTCTCGTCATGGGATACGGCGCGCCCGGCGCGTACGATCATGGCGGCGTGACATTTGGCGGCCTGCTGATGGAAAGCTGCGACCTCAAGGCCCCGCGCGTTCCGAAGCGGTGGAACGGCAAGTACTGGGTGCTATACGGGTGCTATCCGCGTCAGGGCGGATACGAACTGCGGCCCGGCGCGGAAGGACTCGCGTGGAGCGAGGATGGAAAGACGTGGCAACGCAATTCCGTGGACACGCCGATACTGTCCATCGAAGGCGCGTCGGAGTGGGAGATGGATTGCATCTACCAACCGTGGCTGGTGGAACACGAGGGCACCTTCTACGACTTCTACAACGCGGCCAACGGGTCCATCGAGCAGATGGGCGTGGCGACCTCCACGGACCTGGTGCACTGGAAACGGTTCGAGGGGAACCCTATCGTGCGCAACGGCGGGCCGGGGTCGTATGACGAGCAGTTCTGCAGCGACGGCAAGGTGTACCGGGACGGCGACCACTGGGTCATGATCTACTTCGGCGTCGGCCAAGGCGGCGCGCACATCATGGCGGCCTATTCGAGAGACCTGCTGCATTGGACCAAGGATGAGGAGCCGCTCTACAAGGCAGGCGGCCATCCCGCCGGGTTGGACAAGCAATACGCGCACAAGATTTCGCTCGTGTACAACGAGGCGAACAACACGTTTTATATGTACTACTGCGCCGTCGGCGAGAAGGGGCGTGGAATCGGGCTGTTGACAAGCAAGCCGGTGGAATGAGCGGACAGCCACATCAATGATGCAGCCCTGATTCCCCGCGGGCCTCTGCGAACTCCGCGCCTCAGCTTTGAGGTTTCCTCAAACCACGGGCGAGACGCCCGTTCCCCCGTGGGCAATACTCTTCTGGTGGAAGTTGATCGGCATGCGTCTTTCCGAAATACGCCGGCCATCTGCCAACGCGATCCGATTACACCATAATCGTCTCCGTGGCCTTATCCCATTTGGCGCTTTGGCCGGTTTGTTCGGAGAGGACGGCCATGTGGGCGCAGGTGGCGCCCATGAAGGCGGCCTCCACGGGGGCGATGGTGGCGCCGCGCGTGCGCATCGCGTTGAAAAAGTCGTCGAGGTGGGGCTCGTTGAGGACCCCGAGCGATTTCACGACCTCTTCCTTCTCGTCCTTTTCTTTACCCCGGTAGATGGACATCTCGTCCATGTCGCGGACTTCGATGGTGCCTTCCGTGCCGAGGTAGCGTTCCGTGAGTCCAAAGTGCCCATTGAGGTAGGCGGTGATGTAATTGAAATGGAATTGCTCGGGGTATTCGAGGATGACGCTGATGGTGTCCGGCGTGGTGCGTCCGGTGCTGGCCGAGGCATAAAGTCCGCCCACGGACATCACGCGCTCGGGCATGCCGCAGCCGGTGATGAAATGACACAGGTCCAGGTGGTGCAGCATCAGGTCTCCGGCCGCGCCATTGGAGTATTCGACATACTTGCGCCCGTTGACGAAGCGGTCGACATTGAACGGATAGGGCTTCGTGTCACGCAGGAATAGATCCCAGTGCGTGTTCTCCGCATTGAGGCCTTGCGGATACTCGTAGATGCCCTGTCCCCACGTATTGCGGTTCACGTGCACGGCCAGCAGCTTGCCGATGGCGCCTGCTTGGAAGGCCGCGCGGGCCGCCTGGTACATGTTGTTGCTGCGAAGCTGCGTGCCCACCTGGAAGACTGCACCGGTCTCGTGTACTTTCTCGCGGATGGCCTTGGCCTGTTCCATGGTCAAGGTCATGGGCTTTTCAGAGTACACATCGCAACGCGCATCGAGGGCGGTGAGAATAACCGGCGTATGGATGTGGTCCGGCGTTGCCGTGATGATGGCGTCAAGGTGTTCTTTCTCGAAGAGGTCCTCGAAGCGGACATACTCTCGCGTATCGGAAACCTTCGCGCGGCAAGCGGCTAATGCACTCGCGCGGTTCATGTCGCACACGTCGGCCACCGCTACAACATCCACGTCGTTTCGCTTCAACGTGCTTTCAAGGATGGAGCCGCCACGTCTGCCGATGCCAATGAAGCCGCATTGAATGCGGTCATTCGCACCCAGGGCACGGCGCTCACGCGTGGGAACCGCGGCAGGCGCGGGGACCGCGGCCATCTTTTCGCGTGCGTTGGGCGTGGCACAGCCTGCAGCGAGGCCGGTCGCCCCGGCGGCCGCCGCATTGCACAGAAACTCTCTCCGGCTGCTTCGATTGGATTTCATGGCCGCACCTCGCTGTTGTCCGCACACGCATGTCTCATGCGATTCTATCACTTACTCCTGCGCCTTTGCGTTGGAATGTTCTCGAATCACGGGCGAGACGCCCGTTCCCCCAGCGCTGGGGAAGGCAGTACATGGGTTCCTCAAAATGCGGACCCACAACACGAAGGTCGTGTTGTGCGCTACGCGGCGCATTCCCCCCCATCTCCCCCGCTACCGGGTGCCGTGGCGCTTTTGCGGGGCCGGGGCCTTGGCCACCTCGGGCACTTCCTTCTGGATGGGCTCGACAACTCCCGTGGGCACACCCGTGCTTGCCACGAGTTCCCCGGCGGGCTGCTCTTCCTCGGGCTGCTTTTCGAGGCGCACCAGCATGGGGTCCAGCGGGTCCAACGTGGCGGGGAACCGGACCACCCGTTCTTCGATAAGGTCGCGCCCTTCCTGATAGGGACCCGTCATGTGGACCGTCTCAGCGGTCTTTCTCAGATTGACGATATACAGGTACGGCACTTCGTCGACCTTTACAAAGCGAGTCTTCACGGCCTCGAGCGGGTACCCTGAGCCATTGACGGCGTGCGGAACTTGCTCCACTCCCTCCAAAGCGCATGCGGCGTCCAGGGCATGCAGGTAATCGGTCGGGAGGTCCGTCCCCCGGATCAGTACGGCCCTCGTCGATGTCGCCAAGGCGCCCTGCCGGGACGTTCCCCTCGGTGTGTACGAGATGGGCTTGCCCATCCGCACCACCACGCCCCCGTTGCCGATGTACTCGTCGATTGCCTGATAGGCCTCGTCGGCCAGCGATGGCGTATCCGGAATCACCAGTATCTTGACGGAATCCAGCGCGCCACGCGCACAGCCCGCCTCCGTAACGAAGTTCACGGGATAGCCGAACGTATGGCACCCCTCATAGGCCCGCCGGACCGACTGCAGGTAAGGTTCTCCGTTGCTATATATCTTTGCGGACATGCTCCACAGGATGCTGATCCCCGCAGGACTCTCCTGAAATGCCCGCACAATCGGGGCAAGCCGGTTCAAGTCCAGACAGGCCGCTGCATACCCCTCCAAACGTTCCGGGGTACCTAGCAACGTGGAACGACTGCCGTCCCGCGTTCCCAACGGCACCGCGGAGGCCGACAGGCCTGCCATTGCCCCTTCCCACGCGAGAGTGTGCGCGGCGCGGCGCAGCGACTCAAGCGTGCTGCGCGGATCCGCCGTGAAGCCATCCCCGGCGTTGAACACGGGCTCACCCGGGCTGAACGAGCGCATCAGCGTGTAATAAAGCGATTGGCTGGGATATCCCAGTGCCAGGTACGGGTGGTCCGTGTCCTGGGCAGCAATGCAACCGTTGATGTCCGTCAGAACCGACAGCATTTCCCGGTCTATGCCCAAGGCCGATTCCCCCGTGTCAAACACCCGGTCCGTGTAGTCGATCTGGAGTGGAAGGCCCGGAGCCGCGGCGCGCGCCGTCTCCGCCAGCTTCGTCAAAAACGCGGTCCCCAAGCCATGCTGGTAGACCTCAAGGTCGTGGCGATATGCCAGTCGCATGAAGTCCCACCGCACCTGGATCTCGTCAAGATCGAGATACAGAGTCTCCCACGCCCGGTTTACAGACTCGTGGTCCCCGTAAGTCGCCTTCGCAAACGCGATGAGCCCCTGGCGCACGTCTTCACCCGTGAACTGGAGTTCCGGCCGGTCTGCCAGCGCGACGCTTACAATGCTCGTGCGCCCCTGCAATCGCCCAAGCACGCACCGGAAGTGCTCTTCCAGGAGGCTCCCCGCCTGGGGATTCCGGACGTCGTACGGAAAGCTGCCGGTCTGGCGCTTCGCAATGGCGGGGTAACGCTCCGCCACCCAAGGCGCCAGCGACTCCGGCGCCAGCCGCACCGTGACTCCCACGTGCTGAGCTTCGGCTTCGTCCAGCAGACGCGCCAGTTCTCCGGAGATGGCAGGCACCGCGTCCCGTGTGGCCCGGGTCTGTGCAGGACTCTGCTTCGTCACGGCAAGGTTCAGGCCATAGCGCCGCAAGGCAGGCAATTCGAGCGCCAGCGCCCCCGCCTCGTCCGCCGCGCCCAACAGGAACACAGGGCGGCCCCCGCTCACAAAGCCGCCATTCTCGATTTGGGGTGAATCCACCGCCGGCACGGCGCTGTCCTTCATGCGTTCCGGGTCGCCTGCGAATGACAGTTCCGACCGTACCGCCACCAGCAGCCCGGCCAGAAAGTTCAGGTCGCTCTCCGCCCTGCGCCAGTCGCCCGAGTCCGCCGCCTCCCGCGCGACAGGCAGGTACTCTTCGACCACCGCAAGCCGCATCGCGGAATAGGGAGGAACGGCCGTTCCCGCCAGAACGTGGGCGAGGTGATCGCGAATTTCTTGGAGCTTCTGGGCCGTTTCAGCAAGCTGAGTATCCAGCTCTTCCCGCGAAATCAATCGGATCCGGAAGGTCTCCGTGGCGAGCAAGTCGCCGCTCTGGCGTTTGACGGTCAACTCTCCCCGGTAGTCTCCCTCGCCCAGCCCTTCGGGGGTCCAGGTCAAAGCAAACGGGTTCACCCCCTCGGTCACCTGAATCTCAACTGCCCCCTCGTGCAAAGCCTCGCCGGACGCGGAATATACAGTCAGCTTTGCCGTTACCTGGTCGTACGACTCCTTCGAGTCCAGCTCGCCCGTCCACAGCACAGTGGCTGGCAATGCATATTCTTCCGCAGAAGTCGTCTTTAGCGAGGCGTTCGTGGTAGAGGACCCGCCGGTGGTTTCCACCCAGAGCCGTAGTGATGCGCCCGCCGGTTCGGGCTCCGCCACGCAGACGGATGGGTACCCGGCCACTGATATCATGAATAGAAATCCCGCGACCGTGGTGCGGAGACGAGGAATCATGGAACAATCCTTTCCTTCCGGGGCAGAAGACGGGCATTTGCAGCCATTGTAGAGGCAGCTGGAACACCTGTCAAAATTGCTAACGTCGTGTCCTTCCAAGCCGATGACGCCTCCTCCAGCAAATGATGGAGCGTGCGGTGCATGGTGCCGGAAGCGAGCCACGCCAAAGGTCCCCGGAATCGAAAAAAGATGGCGCGTTTGATGCGTTCTACCCCAACAGATTGTGAGTTCTATCCCCCGTGGCCCCAAATACATAGGTTATGGCATAGATTTCGAGGGGCCTGTACTCCGCCATATTCCCGTAACGGAGGGTGCAACTTTGGCGTATTTGGGAGTATACACCTATCATCAGAGGGTGTGCGTTTCCGGCGAAAGGGCGCCGGTGTGTGGGATAAAGCAGTGAATGAACCAAGGGAGTCTAGGGGAAAGGAGCTTCGTTTTCCGATTGTCTCCAACCGAAGAAAGTAGGCGCAACGGTAATTAGTTGACATGATTTTGCACAATTCGTACAGTGGAACCGACCTAAAGCTCACGTCAGAACGCGCCCAGTGCGTATGCACCCTCTTGGAGCAGTCGGACGAAGTGAGGGACTACGGCCATGAGTAAGAAAGTGCGTTTGATGGCGGGAGTCGCTCTGGTAACCGTGTGATAGATTTGGTTTGCCGAGATTTATGCGATACCCGCATATCAAATCTA
>JADLCA010000510.1 GCA_020847495.1 Candidatus Hydrogenedentota bacterium
TCGGGCGCCATGTTCACAGACATGACGACGGCCTACAGCGGGGTACACGGCGGGTCACGCACGATTCCGGGCCGGTTCGGCGCACGGGCGTGTACGATTGGCCAGGCGTTACTTAACGACACGCACAAGGCGGCGGTCTCGCCCGAAGACCGGCACCAAATCATCATGTGGCTCGACTGTAACTCGCTGCGACTGGGTTCGTACGTACGCGAGGCCGCCCAATTGAAGGGCGAGCTCGTGTGGCCGACGATGGATGTGGACCCAGCGAATGTGCAGGGTATCGACGGGACCTCGCCTGGGTTGCGGAACAACTTCTGGCACGAGAACTTGTACGGGCCGTTCCCGATTCTCTTCTCCGAGCACGTCCACGATCGCGTGGGCATCAGGAACAAGGCCGGCGAAATCGTCTGGGAGTACGGCGTGCCGCACCCGCAGGACGTGTGGATGCTGCCGAACGGGAACATCCTCACGACGTACTACGGGGGGGTGCGCGAGGTCACGCGGGACAAGCAGGTCGTCTGGGAGTATCGCACGGAGGCGCCCAACGAAGTACCGAACTGCCAACCCCTTCCGGACGGCAACGTGATGATCGGAATCGTGGGCGAATGCCGTCTCATCGAAGTGAACCGGAAATGCGAAATCGTTCATGAAGTGAAGCTGTCGACAACGGAGACGGCGCCGCACGCGCAGTTCCGCATGTGCCGTAAGACGTCAGAAGGCACGTACCTCGTGCCCTTCACGGCCGAGGGTGCGGTGCGCGAATACGACCGCGACGGCAAGGAGATCCGCGAGTTCCCGCGGCGGCCGACGCCGGTGTGCGCGCTACGCCTGGAAAACGGCAACACACTCATCAGTGCGGACCGCGCCATCACGGAATACGACCGCAACGATCACGTGGTGTGGGAGCTGCTCGAGCACGAGATTCCGGACATCCAGATCGGCGTCCTCGCCGGCATTCAGCGCCTCGACAACGGCGATACCATCGTCTGCAACTGGAACACGCAGGATACGGACGACAAGATGGGGGCGCACATCTTTCAGTTGACAGACGACAAGCGTGTGGTCTGGCAGGTGACCGGTACGCAGATCGGACAGGTCGCACAATGCCAGATCTTGAACGACGACTTGGCGTCGCCAAGGCCCACGACGCGGTAGTAATGATGAACGACGTCTTGAAGAACGCTGTTGGGAAGATCCTGCACGCCTTCGCGCGGTTTGCCGTGGTCGGGTTGGCGCTGTACGGCGCATTAGCGGCCCACGGGGCCGACGGCGCGCGATCACCGATCGCGATTGCGGCCGCAGGCAATAGCCGCGATCTCTACGTGGCGGGAGCATCGGCCCGCGACATAGTCATTGTTTGTCGCGACGACGGCGCGATAACGCGCCGGCTGGTTGTACAGGATGAAGTGACCGGGCTTACCCTTTCGCCGGACAGCCACGCCCTGTACGCAACGACGGCAACAGGAAGTGTTCTGGTCTTGGATGCCGCAAGCGGCCGCATCGAGGGCGCGACTAAGGCCGGCCACGGCCCGGTTGCGCCGGTTGCGAGTGCGGATGGAACGCGCGTGTATGTCTGCAATCGGTTCGACAACGACGTGTCAGTCATCGACAGCGCGACCCGTACCGAGCTTGCGCGCGTCGCCGTGGCTCGTGAGCCCGTGGCCGCTGCGCTAACGCCGGACGGACGTTTCCTCTTCGTGGCCAATCTTCTGCCCGGCGGCCCGGCGGATGGCGATTACGTGGCCGGGGCCGTGTCTGTCGTGGATACCGCCGCCTGCAAGTCAGCCGCCGCGATCGCGCTTCCCAACGGCAGCACCGGCCTACGCGGAATTTGCGTGAGTCCCGACGGCAAGTTCGTCTACGCCACGCACATTCTCGCGCATTTTCAGATGCCGGCCATGCAACTCGAGCGCGGCTGGATGAACACCAACGCTTTGAGCGTCATCGATGTTGAGAAGAAGGCGTTGGTGAATACAGTACTGCTGGACGATGTGACTCTGGGTGCGGCGAACCCTTGGGGTGTCGCGTGTTCGCAGGACGGCATGTACCTTTGTGTGACGCACGCGGGCACACACGAGTTGAGCATCATCGACCGCCCGGGTCTGCACGAGAAACTGGACAAGGCCGCCGCGGGTACACGGGTATCGGAGGTCTCGGCAACCGCCAGTGACGTGCCCAACGATTTGGCCTTCCTGGTGGGCTTGCGCCGTCGGGTCAAGCTTGACGGTCAGGGGCCGCGCGCGCTGGCGATTGCCGACAATACGGCTTTCGTGGCCGAGTACTTCAGCGACAGCGTATGCGCGGTGGGCCTGCCGTCGGGCGGCGAACCGGGCAAACGATCAATTCCGTTGGGGGCAAGCGGAGAATCCTCCGATGAACAGCGCGGGGAGATGCTGTTCAACGATGCCAACCTCTGCTTCCAGCAGTGGCAGAGCTGCGCGTCGTGCCATCCCGACGCGCGGGTCGACGGCCTGAATTGGGACCTCATGAACGATGGAATGGGGAACGCGAAAAACACGCGGAGTATGCTTCTGTCCCACCGGACGCCGCCCGTGATGACGTTGGGCGTGCGGGACAGCGCGGAGTACGCCGTGCGCGCGGGCATGAAGTACATCCAGTTCACGGAACGTCCGGAGGCGGATGCCGTGGCGATCGACGCTTACCTCAAGAGTCTTGTGCCGATCGCGAGTCCGCGTTTGGAAAACGGCGAGCTTTCGGCGGTGGCTGCGAAGGGCCGAGCGGTTTTCGATCGCGCGGGATGCGCGGACTGCCATCCGCATGGATTGTACACGGACCAGAAGCAATACGATGTGGGGACCACGCAAGGCGCCGATCGGGGAAAGCCGGTCGACACGTCATCGCTGATCGAGGTTTGGCGCACGGCGCCGTACCTGCACGATGGCCGTGCGGCAACCATCGGTGAAGTCCTCACGAAATCAAACCCCGGTGATCGCCATGGGAAGACGTCGACATTGTCGGCGGACGAGCTCGCGCAGTTGGTGGCATTCGTACTTTCGCTCTAGATCTCTGTACTCCAGATGGCCAGTGTTTCGCCCCCGCTTGTCGATGCGACGCCTCAGCACGTCTGGCGGACGTGATAGCAATGGATGATGACCGCGGAACGCGCGAAGAGCAGCACGTAGTAAATGCTGAACGCAACTTCGCGCCTGTAAATGGAGCGACAGGTCTCATTCCTCGACTCGCATCACACGCAAGCCTGTCCGCTCATGGTTCTTCATTTACCCGTCTCGACATCGAAGAGTGCGGTGACCGTCGTATCGCTCGAGACATCAAGTTGAATCTGGGGCTCTGGCCCTTTCCCTTCCCACTCCCGGAACCGGAATCTCTTCCCTTCGCTGGCCCGAGTGGGGTTCGACGGGTCCATGAACTGGCCGAGACGTTCGCCGCCACCGTACCCCTTGGGAGTTTTCATATCGACCGGTACGACATCGACAATCTCAATCGTGTGGGGGCCGGGCTTTTCAAAGACGATCTGAAACTTGCCGAACATTGGCCCGAGCACATACTCCGTTGTCCAGCGTCCACTGTGCGTCCAGCAATCGAAACCGTCGACGCGGAACCGCACTTCCCCAAGTGCCGGTGACGTGACTACGGTGAGTGTTGGTCCCGTTACAATGAGTTCGTCTTTGTTCTCCGGCACGAACAAATAGACTCTGCCCGAATACTCTGGCACTTGCAGCGATCGCGTTTCGGTCAGGTCGAGAACGCGTCCCTGGTTACCCGTGTCTTCGAATCCTCCATTTCGCAA
>JADLCA010000511.1 GCA_020847495.1 Candidatus Hydrogenedentota bacterium
CCCTTACCCCACTGTTGGGACTCTACGCCCAGAATGTGGAGGTGACTCCCTTCTCCGCCATCGTGCCTCCGGCGCTCTACTTGTTTCTGGGTTCTTTTGCACTGTGGATTCTGGGGTGGATTCTGCTGCGGGACAGATACCGGGCGGGTTTGGCGGTTTCGACGTTGGTTTTGTTTCTAGTCGTGCTGTGGGGCGTGTTGGAGGACGTTATCCGCCGGGTCATCTTTGTGCTCGCCGTGTGGTCCCCGTGGACCTTCTACGCGATATTCGGGTTGATGACCGTTCTGGTTATTGGCAGCATTGCGTGGCGAGCACGTGGGAATCGCGACGTATTGCGGTCGCTGGTATTGATCCTCATTCCGACGGCTTTGGCGGGTTTCGCGGTGGCGGCGTTTCTGCTGACCCCGGTCTTTGGACGCCGCGCCGCGTGGATGATCACGGCGTATTTGCTGTTGACCGGCTTTTCCGTGCGGGCCGTCTTGCGTTATAGCGGAGACCTCCGCGTGGCGACGCGTTCGGCCAACTGGTTCGCGGCGATCCTGGTGGCGCTCTACGTTGCGGTGGTTGGATACAACCGGGTGCCCAGCGCAGGGATAGAAACCGTCGATTTGGCGATTACGGCCCACACGCAGGAGGCCGGCTCCCCGGCTCCGCAGTCTCCCGACATCTACCTCGTTGCGCTGGATGGCTATGCGCGAGGGGATATCCTGGCATCGGATTACGGCTACAACAACCTTGCGTTTGAGGGGGCCTTGCGGGATTTGGGATTCACGATTCCGGAGAAGTCCCAGTCCAACTACACGCATCCGGTGTACTCCATAGCGGCCTGTTTGAATATGGACTACTTGTCGGCCATGGTGCCGGAAGAGAAGCGGGCCTCATCGGGCGTGGGCACGGTACTTCAGCTTTACCATGAGAACCGGGTATGCAATTTCCTCCGCGAGCAAGGCTATGAGGTCGTGGCGTTCAGTCCGGGCATGCAATCGCTTGAGCCGCGGATACCCTATGTTCGATGTATTTCACCCAGTGAATCCACCAGCGAATTCGAGATTGTGCTGGCTGACCGCACAGCGGTTTCGCGCATCATGGAAGTGGTGTATTTCGCGCGGTACGACAACCCGGCGTATTGGCGCTTCGCGTATCGCAGCACGCGCATTCTGGCCGCGTTGGATGGCATGCCGAAACTCGCGGGGGAGCAATCGGACAAGCCACGATTCGTACTGGCCCATCTTTCGCTGCCGGATCCGCCGTTTCTGTTCACGCGCGACGGGGACCCGGCCCAGCCCTTTGGACCGGGATCCTTGTCCATCCACCAGGGATTCCGGGGCGAGGAAGCGGAGTTCCGCACGGCGTATCTCGATCAGCTTTACTTCACCAACCAGATGCTGCGGAAGGCACTCGAAGGCATCGTACGGAATTCGACGCGCCCGGCGGTTGTTGTGCTCGTGTCGAGTCGAGGAGCTCCGTTGTTGCTCCAGCGCGAATCGGGAACGGGTTCCCAGCGTTATGCGAGTTTGATCGCGGTTCGTTTCCCGGATGGGACGGCCATGGGCAAAGACAAAGACATTTACGCCACGATCACTCCGGTGAATCTCTTTCGCGTTGTGTTCAACCGGTTGTTTGATACGCGTTTGCCGCTGATCGAGGACCGCCAGTGGCTCGTGTCCGACGAACGGCCTCTGGAGGCGAGCCCTGCACCCGCGGAGTGAGCGGGCTCAGGGGTCGTTTGCGCCGCAGCGGGAAACAGGCGCTACCGTAACGTCGCGCCGTTGGCTTGGTTGACACTGGGGACAGTGATTTGGCAGAATCCCCCCCGATTTGACGCCGGAAGCGACCTTCTTCGTGCGCGTCGAACACAGTAGGTACTCGGGGCTGTCGGCGGGCAGGCAAAGGCGGAAGCCCTTTGCCCATCCAACAACCGTAATGGTGTGCTGTGGAGAAAAACGTACAGATGGCGAATTCTGTTTTGCCGCTGATCGCCGTTCACGAGCGCGAGCTGCTGACGAAATCGGAGGCGGCAGGGCAGGAAGCCGAACGGATTGTTGCCGGCGCGCGCGCGGAAGCGGCTCGAATCGCTGAATCGGAAGCCTCCAGCTTGGCTGTGGAACTGGCGCAGATCCGCAAGGATGCCGAGCACCAGAGGGATCAAGAGCGTTTGCAGCGCCAGCGCGAGGCCGAGGAACGGTTGGAGCAACTGCGGGCGCAGGCGCAGGCGTCTGCGCAGGAAGCAGTGAAAAGGGTGGTATCGCTGATTGTGCCCGCCGCGGCGCGGAGGTCTTCATGATAGCGAGAATGGACCGGCTGGAGATTGTCTGTCTGCGCCAGCGCCTTGCAGAGGTGGTGACGTTTCTCCAGGAACACGGGGCGGTGCATATAGAAGAAGTGCCGCTGGCCGTCGAGGAAGCGGAAGGCTATCTCAAGCGTATCGATTTGGAGCCTGCGCAGCAGCGTGAAGCGGACGCTCTGGAAGATCTGCACCGCACCTTGAACGAGGTCGTTCCCCTCTTGACCGCGAAGCCCGCGCCGGATGCGGTTGGGGCTGCAGGCAGGCGCATCGCCGGGGCCTCGCGCAGGGAACTCGACGAAAAGGCGCGTACCTGGATACGCGAGCTTCGGTCCTTCACCCGCCGCAAGATCAATATTCGCGATAACATCGAGATTTTGAACACGTTCAAGCGATCCCTGGAGATGCTACAGCCGCTGCTCGGTGGCCGGGATGTTGTCTTGGGCCAGAACGCGCGCGCGTTTGTGTTGAAGGGCGATGGCGGCCGCACCCTCGAGTTACTGAGCGAACGCCTCCGCGCGGAGTTGGGACCCGAGGTTCGCCTGGTCCACGAGCGTTTGTCCCGCAACACGGCGGTGGGGATTGTCACGTATCCCGAGAGCCTCAACGAAACCGTGGGGAATGTACTCCGGGAGGAGCGCATCGCTCCGATGGAGCCTCCGGGCAATGGTTTCAAGGGGCTGGGCGTGCGGGAAGTGCTTGTGCGGGTTGCCGAGGCGCTCGCGCGGAATGAAGCCGACGCGGCGAGTCTGAGCGCGCAGTTGCAGGAGTATTCCCGGCAGGTGGGTCCCGAGTTGATGGCGGTCGAGGCAAAGCTCTCGGACCGCATGGCCCAGCTTTTCGCCGTGAACAATTTCGCGCAGAGCGAGATGATTGGCGTCATCCACGGCTGGGTGCCGAGCGATGCCTCCGGCGAGCTTCGCGCCCTTCTCGATAAGCAGTTTCCCGGCGAGACGCTGGTGAGCACGCTGCCGCTTCAGGACGTGGATATACGCAGCGTGCCGACGCAATTGAGAAATCCTTCCTGGCTGAAGCCGTTCGAGGTTTTGCTCACCCTGTTCAAGCCCCCCACGTATGGCACGATGGATCCGACCGCACTGGTGGCTGTTTCGTTTGTCCTGTTCTACGGGTTCATTTTAGGCGATGTCGCATACGGACTCGCCGTGATCGCGTTTGGCTACTTCCTGAAGCGCAAACTGGGGCATCTTGCGCCGGTGAATGCTGCGGGCACGGTGGCCTATTGGATGGGCGGGTCAGCGATCGTTTTTGGCATCTTGTACGGTGAGTTCTTCGGCGATTTCGGCGCAACGCATCTGCACATGCCGGTTCTGTGGTTTCACCGGGGTCATGACGCGGTAACGCTCATGCTGTATGCCATCATCTTCGGGTGTATCCATATTCCGCTGGCCCTGATTCTGGGGATTCGGGCTGACCTGCGGCATCATCACACCAAGCACGCGGCGGAGAAGTTTGCGCTGCTGCTGGGGTTGATTGGCATTGCGATCGTGGTGCTTGGCTTCGCGGGCGTGGGTCCCTTTCCTACCTTGTTCTTCAAGCTCCTCGCCGGGCTGTGTTTTGTTTCGTTCCTGGGAATTCTCGTATGGGCGGTCGGCCCGATGGCGCCCATCATTGCCCTGGAAGTCGTGTCCCTGGTCGGCAACGTGCTTTCCTATTGCCGTTTGATGGCGCTGGGACTGGCCGGCGTGCTCATTGCCGATCTGGCGAATGACCTGGGCGGCGCGCTCGGCCTCATCATCGGCGTGCCCATCGCGTTGCTTATCCATG
Organism: Candidatus Hydrogenedentota bacterium; assembly: GCA_020847495.1. GTDB lineage: Bacteria > Hydrogenedentota > Hydrogenedentia > Hydrogenedentales > SLHB01 > JAHDWY01. The sequence goes on from JADLCA010000511.1 coordinate 4,070, forward strand.
CATTCAATATCGGACTCAGCATGTTCAGCCCGACGATCCACTCGCTCCGTCTGAATTACGTTGAGTTCCTGCCGAAGTTCTATTCACCTGAAGGTAAGAGTTACCAACCGTTCAAGAAGGAGGCATCATGGTGACTTTGAGTGATCGTACGAAGAGAATAATCTATCTCACATTGCTGGTCTTTGTGGGAATGTTGGCTATCGCGCCGATGAGCTTGGCAGCCGAAGGCACCGAAGCGGAAGCTGCCGCGCAATCGCATAGCGTGGGCACGGGACTCCGGGCGATGGGCTTGGCCTTGGGTGCGGGCATCGCGATTGCCGGAGCGGGCCTTGGCACGGGCCGGGCGCAGTCCGCAGTTGGCGCGGCGGGCGCTGGCGCGATCACGGAGAAGCCCGAGCTTTTCGGTAACATCCTCATTCTGTTCGCCATCCC